>NZ_JAGGMO010000006.1 GCF_017875395.1 Methanococcus voltae
TCTTTTCTAATGTTGTGCACTTCATTATCTAAGATACTAAGTTGCTCTTTGAGTTCAGAAATCAAATCACCGGTGCTAATTACTCCGGAGTTTATTGCATATTCTAAACTATTTTCATCATCTGAATTTTTCATTCTAGCAGTTAAGTCACCTTCTGCAACTCTATGCATTACATTGCTAACTTCTTCCAATAATTCTGCTAACTTAGCTTTATCCATATCCAAAGTTTTATTCAATTCAACTACGCTACCAGCCATTTCGTTAAATGAATCACCCAATTCCTGTAATTCATCGCCAGTTGTAATATTTGTTCTAGCACTAGTATTTCCTTTTGCAAATTCATGTACTGTATCCAATAGCGAAATCAATGGTCTAACAATAAATCTATTTGTGAGGAAAGCGATAAGCAATACCAAAATTATGCTCAACATACAAACTACAAGCATTGTAACTTGAATATCTACCATTATTCCAGCCATGGTATTTGCAGGCATTCCCACGTAACAAGTACCTATAATTTGACCCCTAGCATTTCTAAGTGGAATTAAAGAGTCATAATAAGTAATACCTGCCACATCTTCCTTGTAAGAACTTGTATCTCCGTTAACTATTTTTTCATAGGCTTCAGGACCTACAGTTTTACCAAGTAATGATTGAGTACTATCTTTACCCATTGCTACCCATTTGTCACCTAATAAAAGTTCAGGTAACTCGTGAGTATTTTGCTGAATTTTATCTAACATGTATCTGTCTTTATTCAACATGTCAATACCTACAATGTATCCCACAACTTTTCCATTACTACTTAAGGGTACTGCAGAAACTGAACAGAGTACGCCATCAACACCCGAAACTATGGAATCAGGGTCAATTTTGTTTGCTGTGGAGGTACTCATTTTTTCGTATGAAGCATATTTACCAGAACTTATTGTAGCACTCAAAAGTTCTTTTAAATTCATTTCTTCGGTTTTACCTTGTGAAGAAGACAGTACATTCATTTCGGCATCACAAAATGCCACATAATCTATATAATCCAATTTAGACTTATAGTCCTGCGATTTGGCATATAAGTCATTGTAATCTTTTTCTTCAATAGACTTTATCAAAGGTCCTGAATTTATGGGAGTAATTGCAGACCTTATGTTTACTAAATGCTCATCAAACATATTTTGAATAGCTAAAACATCTTGATTAACGTCGCTTATCATATTGTGGTCTAATTTTTCAGAAACTACTTGATTAGTGATTATGCCCAAGGTAGCAAGGGGGATTAAAGATGCTGCCAAAATCACAATAAATAGTTTCATATTCATTTTTTTTAACTTCGGGATTTTCATAGTTATCTCCTAATTAGCCATATATATCGAATAGCCATATTTTAATCTAATTTAATTTAAAATAAGTAAATATTCAAGTAATACCAGTTTATATTAAACCCTAATTTTAAGAAATATTTAATTTGACATATTTAATTTAGAAATATTGTCGATATCAAATCGTCACATTAATAATAAGTCTCTAAAACTATAAATAATTATTGAAATAACCCTATTTTCGATAGTTATTGAATAAACAAGGATTGTTCCGACTAAATCTAAAAAAAATATTGCCTTATGTCATTTGGCAATATGATATAAAGGATATAAATATAGTATTTATAGAATAAAAGATATTTAATGGATTAAATTGTAAAATATAGTTAAAAAAAAGAGAATTATGGATATTAGGGTTATTTACAGGGTATTTATATCTTAATTATCTTAGTTATCTTAAGTATATTATTTATTTTAATTTTATTAGTCATCTATCGTTTTTTTAATTTTTTCAGGGAAACTAATAGCGCCAAAGTTACAAGCATGAGAAACACAACCCGTGCAATTTATAACACAACTATACGGATATTCGACAATGATGGTATCGTTTTTAAGTGTATATACCCCCTTGGGGCAGAAATTTATACATTCTTTGCAATCGACGCATTTTTCATAATCTATTTTAGGATACCACTTAATATCTTCCCTTTTTAAATTATCATATTCAGGATATTGAATTTCCTTAATTGCTTCATAAAAATTCTGATAAGTTGATATATGATAAGCTCTTAAATTTTTATAAATTTCGATGTATGCTTCTTTTAATTCATTTAAATCCAATTTTTCGGCAATTTTCTTAATTTCCGTGTTTAAAATCATTGATTGCCTTATTTTTTTCAAAAGTTCTTTTTCGTTATTAATTATGTTATTTACATTATCTAGATTGTTCTGATTACCTAAAATATCATTTGAAGAATTATTTTTATTTTTATTTTTAGTTTCAAGAATAATATCACCAAAATTATTGATATATTTATAATAATACTAGAGAATATTTAAAGTTATGTTTATATATATTCAAGTTATATTTATGTTTGCATTTTTGACCATAAATTGACTAAAATACTCTAATATGTTAATAATTAAAAATTAATTAACGGTGTTACAATGTTTGAATTTAATATAATGGATTTATATGAATCCTTAATTAATTCTATACGTTATACGATTAGTATATCAATAATAGTTCTATCTTCAATGTTTATAATGAATTATTTAATAAATACCGGCGTTATGAAAAAATTAAGTGACTTTTTATACCCTGTAACCAAGAATTTAAAGATGAATCAACTTTCACTTTATTCGATAATAACTTGTTTTTTTAGCCCTACTGTAGGATATTCAATACTTGCAGAAGGTTTAAAAGATAATAAGCTAACGGAAAAAGAATTAATAGGTTCTTCACTTGCTAATTCATTCCCTTCAATATTTTCACACATATTTACATTTTTCATACCTGTAGCAATACCAATATTAGGTTTTACAGGGATAATTTACATAATATTACGTTCGGGAGTGGCTTTAATTAAAACAGTGATTGGATTAGTTTATTTAAGCTTTGTTTCTCAGTCGGTTGATTTTACGCCGAAAAAAAATGAAAAGAATAAAATAAAAGACAATCTAAAAAAATCATGGAATAGTACAGTTAGATTTTCAAAAAGAATGCTTCCCGTAATGTTCGTTACAATGTTTATTGTCATATATTTCTCAAAATTGGGCTTATTTGAATACTTAAAATTGTTGATTAACCCATTCACATCAGTTTTAAACCTTGACTCAAACGTGGGGCTTATCATATTAACCGACCTTGTGAATGTGCAAGCTGCAATGGTTATGGGAGGGGGATTCCTAACCGGTGGTATATTAAACCCTCGTGAAGTTTTAATCGGGTTGATGTTTGCGAATGTGCTTTCACTATCGACTAGGTATGCGAAACACTCATTACCCATGCACATTTCGATATTTGGAACTAAATTGGGTACTAAAGTTGTGATGATAAATGCTGTCGTGACTTTTATCTTGGATATCATAATAATAGCAGGATTACTATTGTGGCAATAAATATTGGTAATTGGATTAAATTAAAATTAAATTAAAATTAAATTGTAAAATAAATACTAAACTAAAAATTAATTATGATATTATAATCTTAAAATCATAATTTAAAAATCATAATTTATATTAGAATTATAAACTTTATGGAAAATTATCAAGGGGTATTTTATGGAATATCTTGAAATTTTTTATTCATCTGCATACAGCTCCTTACGTTATACGTTGGGAATATCTGTTACAATCATAATAACCGTATTTATTATGAATTATTTAATTAATGCAGGTTTGATGAAAAAAATAAGCGAATATTTAAGTCCATTTACTAAAAAGCTTAATATAAACGAGATAGTTACCTATTCCATGCTCGTATGTTTTTTCGACCCCACAGTAGGCTATAGCTTATTGGCAGACGGTTTAAAAGACAGAAAAGTAAATGAAAAGGAAGCCATAGGGGCTTCTTTGGCTAATTCCTTTCCTTCAAACGCATCAGAAATCTTAACATATTATGTTGCTGTAGTAGTTCCACTATTGGGTATCGTAGGGGTTTATTATACGATTATAAGGTTATGTATAGCCTTGTTTAAAACTTTAGTGGGTATATTATACTTAAAAAAAGTTTCAAAACCACGTGAAGATATCTTTGAATTTAAAAAAATCGATAGAAAAAAGAATATTAAAACGTCTTTTGAAAAAACAACAACACTTGTAAAGCGTATTGTACCAGTAATGTTCATTACAATGTTTATTGTTATGTTAATTTCCGAAATGGGATATTTAGATAATTATAATATTGTCATGGAGCCTTTTACTCAAATTATGGGCATAAGTCCAAGTGTAGGAATATTAGTAATTACTAACTTGGCCAATTTCTCGGCCTCATTAGTACTTGCATCAGAATTTCTGCAAAATAGCGTATTAACAGGTAAAGAAATTTTAATTGGATTACTTTTTGCAAATGTAATAAGTTTTTCAACTAAATATGCTAGATACTCACTACCTTTCAATATTTCGATATTTGGAACTAAATTAGGTACTAAAATAGTTATTATAAATTCAATATTTGCATTCCTAGGTGATTTGTTTGGAATATTGTTTTTATTGTTTTTATTTTAAATTTTGAGCATAAATAGTGTATTATTAAAAAATAAAAATAAATAATAAAAAAATAATAAAAAAATAATTAAAATAAATAAACTAAATAAAAATAATTAAAAAATAATAAACTAAAAATAAGTAAATAAGTAGCAATTAATATCCAAAGTATATTTTAAGCACATACGGATATTTGTACTTATTTTCATCACTATTTTTTTCAAAAACAGTATATACTGTTTTATAATTTGGATAATTCAATATTTCATTCTCAACGTACACCACATAGCTACATCTTAATTCGAGGCATATGTCCCCAAAGTAATATTTCTTTGATTCAACTTTTGAATAATTGGCTAATTCCATTTTTGTAAGGTTGTATTCATAGTTTGGCAAGTTTTCATCGACTTTAATATTTTTTTGCTTTAAATCGTTGATTAAATTAAATGTAGCGACGTTTTCGATACCTGAAGGTATGTATTCGTTAGCTAACATTTCTTCTACAGCATATAATTCTAAAAGTTTTGTAGACTCTTCTTCGGGAATTACGTGGTAAATTTCGATATATTCGATTTTTTGGGAGTTATCGATATAATTTTCAAAATTAGTAAGTGATGAGTTGGTATCTATTGTATAATAAGTATTATTATATTCAATAACTGCGAAAGAGGATTTACTACCATCTTTTTGTTTTAATATCAATATGTAAGTTGGTATGCCGTTACTAAATAAATAAGCAGAATTGAATATCGTGTAATCTAGATGATTACCTTCCCGAGCCCGGTAAAATTCCAATGGAGTTTTTGGCGCGTAATCTGAATTATTGAGTGCAGGTAGGTATTTAAAATTGTTACGTTCATAAGTAAGCAAATTTGTGGCAGTTATCAAATCGTTATCTGATTTTAAATCATTCAATTCTTTAATACCTTTTAATTCATTTGCATACCTAGGTTGCAGATATGAATAGAGATAGTCGTATTCCTCGTATTTTTCATTTGTATTGTAATCTAAATAGGTTCCATAAGGCGTTATTTCACTATTTACTATCTTATTATTGAACGTATTCATGTCAGTAGGCATTATGTTATTATCTAAAGAATTAATTGCATATTGGGATACCATTACTAAAATTAATAGGATACCCCCAAAAAATAAAATTTGATTGAAATTAGGTAATTTTGAAAGTTTAAATTTATTATCCGATTTATTATTTAAATCCTGATTATCGTTTTTGGTATTTTTGGTATTAAAAAAGTATTTTTCAATAATTAATGGATTTTTTGAAGATTTTGAAGATTTTGAAGAATTTCTGGTTTTATTATTCGTTTTTTTAATTTTACTTTGTTTTTTATATTTGATATCTAAATTATTTTCATTATCTTTATTACGATTATTCTCTGTAGTATGCCCATTATCCGCACTAGTTTCATCTTTTGTACTTAAAATAGCTACATTTTGGTAACTTAATTCTTCATCATTATAAGTTCTAATAAGATTGTTTTTTAAACCATTGTTAATTTTTTCCTGCTCAAAATTTATTTTTTCAGCTAATCTCTTATAATATGGAACATCGATATAGACCAAATAATCTTTATTACCTAGCAATTTATCAATATTTTTTAAGGTATTCTCATAATCTTTAAAATAAATTCCATATTTAATATCTTTTTGTAAATATTCAACGTCCTTAAGAAGAAAACTTTTATTTTCGTGTTCCAATTTCTTAATAGATATATCTTCAATTAATTTAGCGTGTTCTTCAGATTTAGTAATTTTAAATAGTTTTTTTGCATATTGAAGAGCTAAACCATATTTGTGAGTTTTTAATGAATTTTGCATTCTCTGAGAATAAACTTCACCTTCATAAAAATTTTTAAATTCTGGTAAATTATCTTCAAATTCTGAAATGTAGTAATCAAGATATTCATTTAAATCAACGAAATTATCATAGTCCTTCCGGTTGTTTAGGTATAACTTCCCTATGCAAACATCGCACTCTTCACATTCAGTATCGCCTATATTGGAACCCTGTTTCAAATTTTCCCCAATATAGGTTATATTTATTACTTCTTCAATCCTTTTACGACAAAGTCCGTAATTTTTAGTAGCATATGCAATAACCGCAAAATATATATGCACCAAAATGTCATTTGGGCACATTTCCGATATTTTGGTCAATACAGAGACAGCTTCGTCATAATTTTCAAATTTTATTAATAGTTTAGCTTTCTCTTTTAACATGCAAATATTATCGGGGTCCTCTTTGAGCATCATATCGATATTTTCTAAATTATTTAGATTATTTAGATTATTTAGATTATTTAGATTATTCGGATTATTTAGATTATTTACACTATCTGAACTATTTACGTTTTTTTTCGCTTTTAATTTATTTTTAAGCCTTATGAAATCTTCACTGGGTATTTTCGATATATTAGGTATAGTAGGTACATATTGTCGATTACTCTGATTTACAGGTCTAATAATATCACCCCCACTTAATTAATTATCTATACATTGAAATATATATAATTACAGATGATTAGGATTAAATAAAGATATATTATTGAGAATATTAAAAAAAATGCATAAATTATTAATGTATTACAAATTAACTGATATATATTTCCTTTTAAAGCAAATGTAAGTATGTAACATTACCAATTTGGTATTAAATAAATACTATTGTGTTGATTAACCTACAATTATTTAAAAATACTTTAATTATATATACCTTAAAAAAAATAACATTAATTAGAATAGTATCTATCACATAAATATATCTATTCATCAATTTAGCTATTTTCAAAAACCGATATTATATAGACGTACTGGTAATTATCAACTATTAAATTACAGAATATATAATATTCGAGATATTTCTCGCATAAAATTGTAAAGTATAAATTGTAAATTCCATATGCGTAAAATTTTAAAATCATAAATTAAACGAGGGGGTAATTTATGAAAAAATGTCTAATAAATGTTGTGATTTTTGCAATGATTTTTTCATTGATACCACTTGCTACGGCCACGGATTATGAGTTGGTTGCAGGTAATGGAATGTATGATGCAGGTACTGTCACAGTATCAAATGACAATACTTGGGTATATGTTACAATAGCCACTAGCCCAGGCTGGTGTCTAAATGAAAGTCACGTTCAGATAGTGGGTGTAGAACCTACTTTACCAAGTGATATGTATGAAAAACAGAAAGATGTTCCTGACGATGGTTGGTATCCATACATAACATTCACAGGAAATCCAATACCTGGACAATTCGAATACCATAACTATCAGGAAGGAGTTAAAATTCACTACTACCAGATACCTATTTCAGAAATTCCTGACTACAATAGTAGTGAGCCTGTAACGGTTGCAGTTCACGCCGTAGTTTGTGAATGTGCACTTGACTACGAGTGTGTAACAGTTTACAACTCATGGGTAGTTGATTACGAAGACTACAAACCAGGTGAAAAGGGAAGTAACCCGGTAAGTAGATATAATCCAGATTTCTGCTTAGGAGAAAGGGATTCTGATGGTGGATTAGATAAGTTTACTAGTTTAGGGCGTGGGGGCTCTATTGTAATAGAATTTAATAACACAATTTGTGATGGTCCAGGACCTGATTTAGAATTTTACGAAATCACAAATGGACACAACCCAAGTTGGGAAGAAAGAGTTAGATTAGAATTATACTATGACGGAGAATGGCATAACTCAACAAGTTTCGTAAATAACGAAGGTGACGCAATAGGTAGTCGTACATTCAGAAATAGCGTAGAATTAAACTTACCTTACGGCCAATGTGCTGAAAAAGTAAAAGTAATCGACCAATCCACAGGAAGTAGTGGAAGTTACTTATTCGATTACGATATTGATGCAGTAAGAGCTAATTACGAATGTCAACCAATATATGGTGACCCACATCATTGCGAAACCGGATGGGGAGACGGTCAACAGTTCTACGGTAGAAACTGGGCAATGTTCTTTAACTACACTATTGAACCACTAGGACCTTAAATTAAACTAAAAAAATAAAATTAAAAAATAAGGTTAAAAAAAATAAATAAATAAATAAATAAAAATAAAACTTTTTTCTATTTTTTCAATTTTACTGCAGTACCGTAACATAAGAGTTCTGAAACTCCTTGCATAACTTGTGATGTTTCAAATCTCATGCAAACGACAGCGTCTGCACCCATTCTTTCAGCATCTTCAATCATTCTGTCCATTGCTTGTTCACGAGAGCCTGCTATCATTTCAGTGTATTCTGGTATTTCTCCACCAACGATATTCCTAAATCCTGCCATTATGTCCTTGCCTATGTTTTTAGCTCTTGCAGTATTTCCTTTTGCAATTCCTAATGTTTTTTCAATTTCGTGGTCTACAAATTTATTCTGTGTTGTTATTAACATAATTCACCTGAATAGTACTTTTAATATTTAAATAATTATTTTATTATTTTTTATTTATTATTTTATTATTTTATTATATCATAAATATGATTTTTTAGTTATTTATTTTCTAATTTTATCGTATTTAGAATCATCTTTATTCTTGTACCTATCCCAAATGACTTTTCCCAATAGTATAATTGCAATAAAAATTGCAAATACGTAAAAGCCTATGATTATATTTGTAAACTCATCACCGGTCATATTATCACTATTTCTTTTTACATGCCTAGTATTATCTATGTTTTAAAGCATATAAATATCTACGTATATTATATGGGTATAATATGAAAAATATGGATTAATCGTTAGTTTTAAGGTAATTTCTTGCAAAACAACCTTTTGATTTAAATTTAGGAAGTTTAAATTCATCAGAATTCAAATCATTTATATCGTTTATATTCCCAATGTACATATTTTTAATTCCTTCAAGGGTAGGGCAAGAATAAATATCCCCACATTCATTTACATACAGTAAATCGCCAGAATTTAAATAACAATAATTTTCAAAATCATTGCCCGTTTTATTCATTTTATATTTCTTTTTTCGATTTAGATTTTTTATAGAAATTGGATACTTTTTAGCATCCAATTTATCTATTAATTTAATAAAATCATTATAATCAGGTTCGAAAACGTCATTATCTTCAAATTTATCTTTATTCTTTAACTTCAAAAAATCAAAACTTATACTATGGACGCCCATACTTATTAAATAAATTATTAATTCTTCAATTACCGCTTCATCTAAATTATTTGATGTAATTACTGAAGTAACCCCAAAATGTATGCCATTAGCTTTAAATACTGCCATATTCTTTAAAACATCTATTTTGCAGGGCTTATTATCTGCATATACTCTAAATTCATTATTTAAATCGTCTAAACTAATACCTAAACCGATTTTATTAGTGTTTATGAATTCTATTATTTCAGAATTGATAATAGTGCCGTTGCTTTGAATTGCAAAGTTTATTTTGTACTTATAATTTTCATTAGTTGAATTATATTTGGAATTACAATAATTAACAACTTCTTTAATTAGTTCAAAATTTAAAAGAGGCTCGCCTCCGGTAAATTGTATTTTTAAATCTTTATCGATATCCAACAAATAATCTATTGCTTTTTTAGCAGTTTCAAAATTCATATTACATGCACTATTCAAATCACCCGTTTCGCAGTCCTCATTTGATAAATTCGATAAATTTGCGTAACAGTATTTACAACGTAAATTACAATTTTTGGTTACTTTTAAGATTAAATATTTCATAATTTTCCTTCAATTTTCCTTCAATGTTTTAATATCGTGTTTTATTATTTTAATTATACAATTATATTTATAAATTAAAATTAAGCTAAAATTACATATTCTCTTCTAAATCCCCATCGATTTCCAAATATCTTTGTCTCAATTTTTCAAGGGTTTCTTCGGAAGCATTCCACATGTTTCGTGCATCTGCCTCAAATAAACGTTCAATGATATTTAACTCAGCATATGGGTTGTTCTCTTCGAAAAACTCTTGCATTTCCTTATCAAAGACGTAAGTTTTAGCAATAGTTTCATACATCCAATCATCTGCAATATTAGACGTAGCATCCCATGCAAATGTATTATCTATCATTTTAGACATATCCCCAGCTCCTTTATAACCATGTCTCTTCATTCCTTTAATCCATTTTGGATTCATAATTTTTGTCCTAAATATCTGCTTACATTCTTCTTTTAAGTGTTTTGTCTCTAATTTATTTGGATTTGAAGAGTCACCAATGTAGCTTTTAGGCTGTTTACCGGAGTAATGAGTAACTGCTGCAATTAAACCGCCGTGGTAACTGTTAAAGTCGTCACCTTCAAGAATATCACCTTCTTGGTTATCCTCATTTTTAACGGTAGCCTGTATTCTTGAAAGTTGTCTTATAAACTCGTCTTTTGCAACTACACCGTAGAAATCTCGTCCATAAGCATTACAACCCCACTCAACATAAACTTTTCCCATATCTTCAACGGTTTCCCAATTTTGCTCGGTTATTAATTCAGCGATTCCTGCACCGTAAGTGCCTGCCCTATCTCCAAAAATCCTATATAGACTTGTTTTTTCAGCTTCGACTTCGGACATTCCGCTATTTATTTTTTCAGCCATTTCTTCTTTGTAGTGTTTTTTAATAAAGTTCATTTCATCGGGTTCATCGAGTTTTGCAACAACTTTAATCGCGTCGTCAATCAAATAAATAATTTGAGGGAATGTATCCCTCAACAAACCACTTATTCTTAGTGTTACGTCAATTCTTGGTCTTTTAAGCTCTTCTAAAGGTATAACTTCAGTACCGATCACTTTTTTATTCTTCCAGACTGGTTTAACACCTAAGAGATGCAATATCTCTGCGATATCGTCTCCTTTCGTCCTCATAGTAGGTGAACTCCAAACAACTACACCTAAGTATTCGGGGTAGTCGCCTTCTTCTGCAACGTATTTGTCTATTAATTGATTTGCAAGCTTAATTCCCAAGTCATTTGCTGAATTAGTAGGTATTTCTTCAGGATTACAAGAATAAAAGTTTCTTCCGGTAGGTATACACCTCGTATCTCTTGTAGGAGCCCCTGCAATCCTTGGAGGTATGTATTCACCCGCAATTCCTCTCACGGTGTTTGTCAACTCATCATCTACTTTCATAAGATTTTCGTGTATGCCGGATATCGTTGCCAATACCTCTTTTAAATCTTTTGTAAGTGAAATATGGTATGGAATGTCTTTTTTTTCCATATTTTCCATATTTTCTAAATTATTTAGGTTTTCTAAATTATCTAAATTATTTAGGTTTTCTAAATTATCTAAATTATTTAGGTTTTCTAAATTTTCAGGGTTTTTACAGAAATCATATAATTCATTTACCCTATTTTTATCGAAATCTAATTTTTCATATTCAAATAATAAATTACTTCCAATTTCATAGATTTTATCAATTATAAAATGATTTTTACCTTTATCTTCATTTAATTCATTCCAATTGTAACCCATACAACCTGAAAGAATTTCTAAATATTGATATTGCCAACGAGTTATCATAAATAACATGTTATTTAATTTGTTATCATATAATGGCACACCCATAATGTGTAAACCATCATTAATTTGTCTCGTTTTTAAATCTTCCAAGTAATTATGTATTTTTGTTAAAAAATCATCAAATTCTTCCTTATCTATGCTATTTAAATAATTTACATATCGTTCATCGGTTGAATTTGATTCTTCTTCCTTGTTTGTCGTTCTCTCGCTATTTTTTCTACCGGTTGTCTCAAAATCATCTAAAATTTTAGAATCCATTAAATCTTCGTCAAGTTTTAATTCCCTTATCTTTTCAATGATTTCTTGTTTTAAGAATTTCTTTTTATCAGTCATTATTTTGTCAGTATCAATAATGTCTCCTTTATTATTGATATCTACGTCTGCTACATCATTTACTTTATTTTCCGTACCATCTAACTCATAATATTCATCAATACTTCTTTCAAGAGTCATTAAATCGTCATAAATTTCAGAAATGGTCATAGGTGGTATTAAATGCGTAATTATTGTTGCATAACCTCTTCTTTTAGCTTGAGTACCTTCTCCAGGGTTATTTACAATGTAAGGGTATATATTCGGTAATTCAGAGCATACATCTGGGTAACAGTCTTCTGAAAGTCCCAAACCTTTGCCAGGTAGCCATTCGAGAGTACCATGTTTACCAATGTGCATGACCGCATCTGCCTTGAATACGTTCTTAATCCATTTATAATACGCTAAATAATGATGAGGTGGTACTATATCTACGGAATGGTATAATGCTTCCTTATTATCACTGTAACCTCTTTGAGGCTGTACTGAAATGAACACATTACCTTCCAAAATTCCCGGAATAATTAAATTACCATCAAAATTCATAACTTCGCCCGGTATGTCACCCCAATCTCGAACAAGTTCTTTTTTGACTTTTTCAGATAAGTTATCATACCATTCCTTATAATCTTCTCGACTAATTTTCCCAACTGCATTTTTAATCTTATCTTCAGTCATATATCTTAAATCATTAGTTGCACAGTTTAACATTTGCTTTATAAGTTCTGTTCCGTTTTCATATTCTGTATTTACAATATAACCCACGTTTTCCATAGTTTTTAAAATGTTTAAAACACTTTCTGGACTATCTAAACCGTGAGCACATGCTATTTTATCATTTCTTGGTGGATAATTATGGAATACTATTGCAATTTTTTTGTCAGGGATTGGTTTTTTATTGAGAACTGAATAATTAATTGTCATATCGACTAATTTTTCCGCCCTATCTTCAATAGGGATGTATTTTTTTATTTCGGTGTTTAATTCATTATATCCAAGTCTTTCAGAGCTAGAAATCGGAAAATGGATAATACAACCATCAAATTCAGGCATTGCAACCCCTATGACTAAATCCATAGGGCTCATTCCCGCTATAGACTCATGCCACTGTTTAAAATCATTTAAAAGTACATTTGCTTGTATTATTGGTACATTTAAATTGGTCAAAAATTCGGCTTCTCCCTCTATTAAATCAGTTCTTGTACCCATTGAGAGTGTAAACATGCTCGTATTCAAAAGTGCGTCAATTATGGTTTCCCCAAATTTCTCAATTTTATTGGCATAGAAATACTTTTCAAAGGTTTTCCTTATCCCGATACAGCCTAAATCGTTTTCTAAGCTAGCATAGAATACAGGAATTGGGAGGGCACCTTTTTCAAATAAGTTATTACATATAAATTCGATATGTTGCCTATTGTTTGAAATATAAAAGTTTCTATAAAAAATTACGCCTATTTTAGGTTTAATTTGCATTTCTTCTTCAGAATAATCGTATTTCTCTTTTACATATTCCAAATAATCTTCTGTTTCTTCAAAATATTTATTATCCCAGGTTATGCCTTGCCAAGGTACAGCTTTTGGCTTTTCAAAGTCTAATGCCAGAATTGGATTTTTTAGTAGATTATCTGATTTATTAGCTGAGTGATTAGTGGATTTATTATCTGATTTATTATCTGAAACTTTTCCAAAGTTTTTTGAAAGGTAAATTATTAAATTTTTATAGTTTTTTATCCCATCTAAGCCTAAATATTTCGTTACTTCAAGTTTTACTTCATTTGAAACGGTTACTGCTTCATCAAGTTCAGGGTGTGACTCTCCTATAGTAGGTAATGGTAAAAATGGTACGTTGTAATTTTTTAAATGTTCTTTAAAATCTTCAAATTGTGAAAATGAATCTTTACCGCCCATTAATTTAGTAAATACAATGTTAGCATTCTTTGAAAATTCTTTAAATTCAAGGTATTTTTCCTCATCACTTTTATAGGGAAAAACCTTAAATTCCAAATAATCACTTAAATTGATATTATTTTTATATTCATTATTATTATCTTTATTTTCGTCAGAATTACATTTATTTATTAAATCATTTTTTATTTGATTCAAAGCCTCTACAAAAATGGCATCATCACTGTCTGTAGTTGATACAAAGCCTATTTTTATCATAAATTCACCAAAGCAATTTTTATAAGATTTTATAAGATTTTAAGATTTTATAATGATGATATTAAGTTATATTTTGATTAATACATTTATAATTTATAAACATATCTTAAATACTATTAAAAATATCTTTAATAAGTTTAACAGATTTAATGTTTTTAATCCAATATATAGTTTTTTAAAAATTGATAACCTCGAATGTAAAATATTATATACCATATGCGATAATCTACAAAGTGTAAACTAATAAACTAAACTTTCAAAAATATAAAATAAAATTTAATAACTCGAACAAGTGTTAATAAAAATAAACTAAAATTATTGTAAATTAAGTAAATTAAGTAGATTAGCAACTTAATAACTTAATAACTTAGCATATTAGGTAGATTAATTAAATTAATTAATTAATTAATTAATTAATTTAAAATAGGGTATATTATGAAAAAAGATAATTCAAACGACGGAAATACGGAAAAGGGAATTAAAAAAGATATTTTAAGTTATACACTTAGAGACCATCTTTTTAATGGTATCCGGCAACATTCAAACTGGCAATATCATAAATACGGGATAAACTGTAAACTTTCAGGTGCCTTAAATACTGCCGTAGAACTTGAAAATTCGAAGGTAATAGTTCATGGATGTTCGCATTGTGCCTTTAATCAGCGTCTATCGCCTAGAACAATGTATGATCCGGCTTACGACGTCGAATGTACAAACATGACTGAAAAAGACGTAATTTATGGTGGTGAAGAAAAATTAAGAGCCAAAATAATCGAAGTTTATGAAAAATACCATCCAAAAATAATAACTGTTTTACCATCTTGCATACCTGGTTTAATAATGGACGATATAACCGGAGTTATTGCAACATTAAACGATGAAAATATATTAAAAGACTGTAAATTAGTGCATGTATCTTCTGAAGGCTTTTCACACCGTGCAAAGAATGCCTTTGAACGAGTTATGAAAGACTATACAAAAGCATGGAAAAACCCAAAAGATGTGCCAAATTATGAAATAAGAGGCTGTGGAAAACAGGAGGCGCTCTATTCATTTTTTAAACAGCTTTATACGTTAAAAGATGATAAAGATGATCTTGAAAATAAAAAACAGCACTTAAATGATAAATATGATAAATATGATAAAAATGATAAAAATGAAGTTAATGGTTCAAAAGTTGTTAATATAGAATCCATCGGTTTACAGGGCTTTGTAAACAAATTAGAAGTTGAAAATATTTCTAAAATTTTGAAAAGGGCTTCAATTGATGTAAATTTAATACCTACAAACTTAGAACATTGTAAAAATGCAAGTAGCGCAGATTTAAACGTTGTTATGGGTAATATACGATGGGCAGAACGTATGAAGCAGGAATTTGGCATAAAATACGTTAAAAAATGGTTTTACCATTATGGAATTGAAGGTACAGAGCAATTCTTTAACGAAATATTTGAAGAAGTAGGTTTGAACGATGAAGAGTTAACCAGCGCAAAACAAATTGTTAAAGAAGAAAAAGAAAAAGCAGTTCTTAAATTAAAAAATTACTCTGAATTCTTAGGTAAATATAACTATGCCGTATATACATCTGGATTCTTTACAACCCCGTATATTTTAAAGATATATTTGGAAGATTATGGTTTACCGATTAAATATGTATTATTGGACACTAAATCACTTAAAAATTTAAATATATCTGATGAAACAATTAACGAAACCGTTGAAAGTATTCAAAAATTGTTTGATGAATGGAATTACGATATAAAAATCGTATTAAATCCTGAAATAGAAGAATTGAACGATATTGCTGAAAATGTGGATTATATATTGGGGGATAGACATTTACCATATATTGAAAATATACCAATAATTAATTTGCACCTTGTTTCGTCATTCCTTTACCGTTCAAGTTTTGATTTATTAACTGAGTTTTCAAAATATATGGTTCGTAAAATTAAAATTAAACAAAACTCTAAATATCAAGTGGACAATTCAAAATTGATAATTTCCAATTTTGATTATGATAAAGTTCATTATCCGCTATTAGACGAAGAAGTACCTCGTAATTCCATGAAAATATGGAGAGAAATTTGGGCAATAAAATCAGAGTAAATTGACAAAATTAATGGATATTAATGGATATTAATAGATATTAATGAATTACTGATAAATAATTTAAAATAATTTCTAAATTTTAATAATTTCTAAATTTTAATAACTCGATAATATGTGATAGTATGGACGCAGGTAAATATTTTGGAACTTTTAGGGCGTGTTACGGGATTAAAGATGCTATAATCTTAAATCACGCCCCTGTAGGCTGTAATTGGGGCACTATGATATATGGAACTTCTCAAAACTTAAATGATTTGAGAATGTCATCTAGTATTATGCACGAACAAGAAATCGTATTTGGTGGGGAAAATACATTAAAAGAGACTTTAATTTCAATGGATGCCAATTATGATACTGTTAAAAACCCCTTATTAGTATTGCTCGTAGGAGATATTCCATCTATAATCGGGGACGATGTAAGTGGAATTGTAGAGGATGTAGAGATTGAAAAAGATTACGTTATAATAAATGCGGAAGCTTTTAAGGGAGATGCTAAAAAAGGATACGAAGACGGACTTTTAAAGCTATACTCATTAATTTCAAAGAATTTTGATGAAAAAATTGAACGTAAAAATAAAATTAATAAAATTAATAATAAAAAAGATACTAAAAAAGATACTAGTATCAATTCTATAAACTTAATTGGTCTTTGTATCGACGATTACAAAATTGAAGCTGATTTAAAGGAAATTAAACGAATTTTAAAGGAATTCAATATTGATGTCAATTGTGTACTTTCAAATTGTACTTATTCAGAGTTTTTAAATTCCCCTAACGCAGATTTAAACGTTGTTATTGGACAAGGCTTTGAATTTGCCAAAATTATGCAAAAAGAACATGATATAGACTATGTTTCTGTAAACTACCCTTATGGAATTGAAGGAACTAAAAAATTTGTAAAATCAATAATTTCCAAATTAGAAAATAATAGGTATATTGATGAAGAATCTTTTGAATCAAAATATAATAGCCTCGTGGATTACGAACCTTATAAAAGGGTTTCAGTATATATGAATGGTCTTTATTCAGTGCCTGTATCAATTATAGGTGATTTTAAAGCTGAATCTATGGCAGAATTTTTAAATCAGGAACTGGGAATGGATATTGAAGTAGTCGCTCACTATGGTGAAGACTATAAAACAGACGTTCTATCCTCGTATAGTACAATTATTTTTGGCAGTAGCTTTGAAAAAGGACTTTCCAACGACTTAGACATACCCCTTATACGATACACATACCCAGTATTCGATAATGTATCATTATCAGATAATATACCTTACGCAGGTATAAACGGAGCATTATGCCTCGTAGAAGACATTTTAAACTCTGCTTTGAGTAGATGTGGTAAATTTAAATATAAAATTTAAATATATAAATTAAACATAAAGTTTAATTATAATTCCATTTAAAATTTAAGTATAATCGTATAAACTTAAAAGATTAAGATTAAAAGGTGTAACCATGCATTATCAAAATATAACTGATGACAGCGTAAAAATAGAAAAGTTATTTAAAAAAGACGATTGGGTGGCTAAAAGGTTTAAACACACCGTTGAAATTAAAGATGAAAGTGAAAAAACCAAAACATTAGTTGTAGAATTTGAAAATCCTAGGAAAGTTCTTTCAACAACTGATGGAATGGTTACTGTAGATTACGTAGGTAATAACTCAATCCCTGTGCCATTCTGGGACAAAGTGCACTCGTACAAAGACTACCGAAAACAGATATTTGAAAAAATTGAGATATCCAAAGAAGAAATAGCACTTTTAGCAACTGGGGCAAATATGGATAATTTATCCATACACTACGAAGAATTTGATGAATTTTACGTTGTTGCACTTTCAACCGCAGGAGCTTTGGGTAATGCCATAAGACTTGGGGATGAAAGGGCAGATTATATCGAAAAAGATTTTGAAACATACTGTATAAACGAAGACGGTACAATTACTAAAAAAGAGAAAGTCGGTACTGTAAACATAATCGTCATTACAAACGCAGATTTAACCGAAGGAGCTATGGCAAAAGCTATTATTTCAATTACGGAAGCTAAAACCAATGTATTTTTAGATTTGGGCGTAAAAAGTACAAAACATCCTGAATTACAATCAACCGGTACGGGTACCGATAGCGTAATCATAGTTGGAGGAAATGGTTCAAAAGTTGGATATACTGGAGGACACACCAAGCTAGGTGAAATGATAGCAAAATGTGTAAAAAGAAGTGTAAGAGAAGCTATGATACTTCAAGATGAATTGAATTATGATTTTGAGGAATAATTAAAATTGTTTTATTCTTCTTTTTTTATTCTTCTTTTTTTATTTTAATTATTTTAGTTTTATATTATTCTTTTTATCTTTATTATTATTATTATTATTATTATTTATTATCTTTTTATCTTTTTTTATTGAATTATAAGTTTTTTCTCCCCTTTAATAATTAAGTATAATACTACTATACCCCCTACAATATCCAATACGGCACCTATTGGCAATATAGTCAAAGAATTGGTATTTGTAAGCAATGCTATCGGTAAATAATACTTTAAAGATATCAAGTAACACACCAACATCAAAATTGCGCCAACTAACATACTAGCAGGTAGTAGATACCTATTATCCGAGGTTTTTATAATCGGTCTTGCCAAATAAGGTCCTGAAATACCTACAAAAGCCATTAAACCAACTAAAGGAATTATCAAACCAACTACAAATGAAGTAGTCAATAAAATTTTAATCCTAATTTGCTTAATATTTGCCCCAAAGCTTTTTGCGTAGTTTTCACCAAATAATAACGCATTAAGTGGCTTTACAAGGTAGATACCCAATATTATAAACACTATCATTGCAAAAGTCATCGGATATAAACTGTCTAAAGTTAATTTCGATACTTCACCCATTGAAAACCCATAATATTGTTTAACTGAGTCTACAGGAGCATTGCTGATTAAATAAGATGTTAAACCAGAAAACATGTAACTTGCAAGTAATGATATTATAATTATACTATTCGATTCAGACGACTTATGAGCTATTGCTATTAAGATTAACGTGGAAAGTAAACCACCAATCCAACCCGCTATTAGTGTTTCGTAGCCCATAAAAGCCTTAAAAAATTCCGAAAATGAATTTACGAAAAGTACCAATGAAACCATTAGTAAAACTCCGCTTGATATTCCCGTAGTGTATGGAGAAGCCAGTAAGTTTCTAAATAAAACCTGCAACATTAAACCACTGCCTGCTAATGCCATACCTACGAGTATGGCACCAAATACCTTAGGAAACCTTATTTCTTTTATAATTACATCTTTGTAAACCTCGCCGGTCGTATGATGTAATATTGCCTGAGTAATATCACCTACAGATACGGATTCTGCGTTTCCCCCATAATAAATAGATATTATAAACAATATGATACAGATTATTAATAAAAATAACAATACCAGATATTTATAAGATTTTTTCTTATATATTTTATTTAATGTATTGTTAGTTTTATCCAATATATTCTCTTTTAAATTATCTTTTAAATTATCTTTTAAATTATCTTTTAAATTATTTTCTTCATCCATTTTTGTCACCAATTATATTAAAGGCATTACATCGTGAAATTTTTAGATTTTGTATACATATATATTGCAATAGGGGCACCCATAATCGATAATGGACATAAGAGTGGCAAAGCATTTGCATTTGCCGATAAAAAAACACCAGGGCGTGTTAAAATATCTGCAATTATTAAAAATATTGGGCCCAACAAGATAGATAAAGGAATTAATTCGTTATGCTTTGCAGACTTATTAATCAGTCTGGCTATTATTGGACAAAACATACCAATAAATCCAATAGGTCCGGTAAAAGCCACTACTGTAGCTGTTAATATGGACGATATTAATAATAACTTTCTTTTAAATGACTTAAGGTCTATTCCAATGCTTGTTGCATAATTATCCCCCAAAACATTTGCATCCATATTTTTGGAGAGTGCCAATATTGAAAATATCATGAAAGGTATTATTAAAAGTGCCATAACACCTATTTGGTTCCAATAGAGGTTGTTAACAGCCCCCATACCCCAACTAATAATTCCATGTAGTTTTTCGCCATCTCCCCCTAGTATATCACCAGTATATATTAAAATGGTTGTAAATCCGGATGCTAAAGCACTTACCATTATTCCAGATATTAAAAGGGTTGAAACTTGCCTGGTTATTTTGGCAATAGCGGTAACTAAAGACATTACTACCAAAGTACCCAGATATGCAAATAAAACCATGCTAAACGAAGATGTGCCTAGTGTCGAGGTTAACGACAACGTTATAATCCCATACGCCACAACACCTAGCATTGCACCACTTGAAGCACCCATTAAATACGGGTCTGCCAAGGGATTTCTAAAATAACTCTGCATTAGTATTCCCGCTAATGAAATACCCATACCTGCCAATAAAGCACCTGCTGTCCTAGTCGCCCTCATTTTGGCAAGTAATAAGTCAGTAGTCCTGCTTCCAGTAGTACCATTTAAAATATAGGCTATGATGTCTGAAATAGAAATGGGTATTGTACCGAGCATAAGACTTAACAAAATAACAAAAAACAATATGAAACTAAGTAAAATACATAATTTTGTAAATTTTTTCAATTTTTCACCGAAATATATTTCTATCGTACGTATTGCAGGCATGGCATTACAAATTATTATGAAGTATTATAAATTATTACAATAAAATTTAAAATATTAAAGTTTAATTTAATAATAATTATACCTGTTGATATTTATTGGTTTTGAAATCTCGACTTTAGTTTAATTCTAAAAACATAAATTTATATATTTAGAAAATAAATAAAGTTTTGTTTAAATATATTAAAAATAACTATAATAGTATAATACGATAATTGGTATACTCGTATAAATAACTATTGAAGTAAAAAATACGACAAAATAACTAAAATAAAATTATATTAAAAATTAACAGCTGATATCATTTCATTAAAAGGTGATTAATTTGAATATAAATTTAAAAGCTAAGATTGGGCTTTTAATGTTATTCGTGCTTATGGTAATCCCGTCCACTTTCGCAAGTGGTAATTACGATTACAGGCTCGGAGATGTTAACCAAGATGGCAAAATATCTGTTTCAGACGTTGTTTATTTGTTTAATAACAGAAATTTAGACATAGAAGATGCAGACGTTAACGCAGATAATAAAATATCTGTTTCAGACGTTGTTTATTTGTTTAACTATTATGACGACATGAGTAATTCAATTACGCATGCAATAAATATGGATTTAAAATACTACGATGCTAGAGGCTACGAAGTAAATCCATACAATGGCGAAAGCTACGAATACAAAATATTAACCGATTCAACCGGTAAAAAAATATTATTAAAACATACTGACCAGATCGATCCTACTGGTGACAACTGGGGCTCAAAATACGATTTAAGTGTTGATATACCATTAACCAAAGCATTAGTAATGAGTTCAACACAGATAGCTTTAATGAATCCTTTAAATAATGACGGAAGCGTTTTCGGTTCAATCAAAGGTATAACCTATGGTGGTGGATACGACTGGTACTACCCAGAAATTGAATCATGTCTTAATAGTGGTACAATTGTAGACTTAGGTTCTTCAAGTGCCCCCGTGGAAGATAAGATAGTTGCATTGAGTGATTCTCAATTATCATTCGTATATCCAGACCCTTGGAGTAATAACGCATTTTCAACAGCTTGTGATAAAGCTAATGTTTTACCGGTTTCAGATGCAGAATACCTTGAACAAACATTCTTAGGTAGATGCGAATGGGTAAAAATGTTTGCAGCATTCTATGATAAAGAAGATTTAGCTTCAAAATACTTTAACGAGCAAGAGAAAAAAGCATTGAACGTTAAAAGAGTTACACAAACCGCAGATGCTACTCCTTTAGTAGCTTGGGGTAGTTCATCATCATGGGGTACATACGTCCCTAAATCACAAAGTTATGTTGTAAAAGGTCTTGTACAAGACTGTAACACACAATATACATTCTTAGACCAGACTGGAACTGGTAGTGCAAGTATTGGCTACGAAACATTCTTTGATAGGAATAAAAATGCAGATGTTTGGGTAGTTTCATCAACACTCGGTTACTTAGGTAACTTTAAAACACAGTATACGGGATATACAGAATACAAAGCATATCAAAACGGTAGAATATTCTGTTTCTCAGATGACTTCTATCAAACGGGTTTAGAAAAAACTTCAAAAGTTCTTGAAGATATGGCAATAATTACACATCCTGAACTTTACCATGGTAAAACAACTAAATACTTGTTACACTTTGATCCTGAAGCAGGTACTGCAGTACCTTACACAGCGTAAGTGACTTTATAATACCTATGGTCGAATAATACCAAAATAAATACAAAATAGTAGATAATAGCTAAATTCATATATTATATTAATATGGGTAATTAATATAAAAAATATAATAAAAATATAATAAAAATATAAAATAAAATAGAATAATATAGAATAAAATATTTTTCTTTTTTTTAAATTTTTAAAACAATGTTTAAAATAAAAAATAAAATAATATTATAAAAAATAATGGTAAAATAAAAGATATGCTATTAATCAAGTAACTTTTTTAATTCAAAAATACTTTTGTCAATTTCTTCAACATTATTTAATCGTCTACTTTGAACTTCAATCATCTTTATACAATTTAAGTCCTTTAAAGCTTTTTTATAATTTTCAAAAGGTATTTTACCATCCCCTATATTTAAATGCTCGTCAAAATCCCCATTGTTGTCGTGAATATGGACGTGTTTTATACGATTAAAAATTTCTCTATCGCCATTTAGGAATTCGTCTATGTTATTATTCAAATATGAGTGTCCCATATCAAAAGTGATTCCAACGTCTCCAAAACTATCGATAACATTTGAATCCGGTGTCTTAAAAAGCATCATTTCATAATTTGGCATATTCTCAATTGTAAGTTGTACGGAATGCTCTTTTTGTAACCTATTCATATCTTCAATGGTTTTTAAAAACGCTTCAACCGCCTTGGGTCGCATACTGTCAAAAACATTGTAACCAGGGTGTAAAACAATAACTCTTGCATTTGTACTATCGGCTATTTTTATGAGATGCTCAATTATATCAACGTTAACTTTCCTTAAATTCTCATATTTAGAAGCTAAATTCATATCTTCCAAAGGACAGTGGATTGTATATTCTAAATTATAAGATAGGGGAAGTTCAGGGTTTTTAAAAACCCCTATGTCGCTATCGCTAACTAATTCTACGTAATTAACCCTTTTTTCAAGAAATTCCAAAGCTTCATCCAATGTATATTTTGTCTCGTGGAATAAACTTGAAGATACACCTATCATAATTTCCCCCTTTAATTATTATTAGTATTATTATTAGTATTATTAGTATTATTAGTCAATAACAGATTAACTATTAACAATTTTAGATTCTGAAGTATTTAATGAATTTAACGTGCCTAAAATATCATTATCGGTTAAATTCTCAATATTATAATAATCTATACCGTATTTTTTGGCAATTTTCTCCCCGATACCAATTTTTACAAAAGATTTTTTCTCAGTATCAATAAATATCAAATTGATATGTCGTTCAAGTAATTTTTCAACAATTTCACAAATTTCCGAGAAATAATTTTTGTTTATATTTACATTCGGCTTAAAATCACTAATCATTACTAAAACAGGTATCATATTTGGATTTTTACGCATTTCTATTTCAAAAGTTTCATAAGCTTTTGTAAAAGCGTCGTAAAGAGGGGTTCTACCGCCTGTTTTTAATCCGATAAGGTTAGCTTCTGCAAGCTCTACAGAAGAAGTAAAGGGAACTACGAGTTCGGCTTTATCTTTTCTAAATGCCACCATAGACACTTTGTCCCTATTTTGGTAAGCATCCATCAATAAGGATACAATTGCACCTTTTGAAGCCTCCATACGTTTCAAAACTCCCATTGACCCACTTGCATCCACTCCAAACATGATATGTGTTGAAATATTTTTTTTCTTAACCTTATATTTCATATCTTCGGATTCGATATACAATGAAAGATTTTTAGTACTATTTTCTCGCCTAAACTTTTGATATGGGGCTGACGCTTTTATTGTAGCATCAAAAGCTATATCGTTGTTCGAATTAGATTTATATTTTACATAGCTACCTTTAGAGCTGTAACTACTAACTCGTTTACCGCTAGAGTACCTCTCTATTCTATCATTTAATTTTATATCCAGTATTTTTGGATTAATTTTGCCTGAAGCTCCAAATTGTTCCTCAAAATTGTTATTTGAAGTATTCTGATTATTGGAATTTTCATTATCATTATCATTATCATTATCATTATTGTCTTGAATTTCATCTTCAGTTTCTGAATTTTCATCCATATTTTGATTTTGAGGAATTTCAAAACTATTATTTTCTTCCAAATTATCAGTTTCATTGTTTTTGGTTTCTTCTTCACTTTCTTCTTCATTATTGTCTTGAATTTCATCATTTTCTTGAATTTCAGGCTCATCTAGTTTTTTGAATCGTCTTCACTATTATTTTCATTATTATCTTCGTTATCTTGGTTTTCTTCGTTTTCAAAATCATCAAAAAATTGCTCTAATTTTTCATTATTTAAGGTAGGCGGGTCAAATGGTTTTCTTCTCATTCTGTGAGGTAATGCAAGCTCGCAAGCCTCTTTTATATCATCTATTACAACATAATCGCGCTGGTTAAGTGCTGCAATCGTTTTCGCAGTCCTTGCGACTGTAATATCTGCCCTATTTGTAGGAATGTTCATTTCAATACATATTTGTGAGATAAACTCAAGCAAATCATTTTCAATTTTAACGGTTGGTAAAATTTTTCTCGCATTGCTTATTTGCTCTTTTAAAAGGTTTTGCTCTTTTGAATATTCTTCTAAAACCATTTTAGGATTTAAATTAAACTCTTCAACCTTTTTAATTACGTTTACTCTTTTTTTAACGTCCATTAAGCCATCAACATTAACCATTAACCCAAATCTGTCTAATATCTGAGGTCTTAACTCCCCTTCTTCAGGATTCATAGTGCCCACCAATATAAATTTAGACGGGTGTCTTATGTTAATACCTTCTCTTTCAATGGTATTCCAACCCATAGCTGCTGCATCAAGTAATATATCCACTATGTGGTCATCTAAAAGGTTTACTTCGTCTAAATATAATATATTCCTGTTTGCATCTGCTAAAATACCTTTATCTAATGATTTGATACCTTCTTTTATTGCTTTTTCTATATCGATTGTACCAATTACTCTGTCTTCAGTACTGCCTATGGGTAATGTAACAACTTTCATTTCCTTAAAAGCTGTTTTATAAGGCTTATTTTTTGATAAACATTCATCGCACATGTTACCTTTTGGGTCACAGCTAAATATACAGCCGTCCATAACTTCCATTTTTGGCAATATATCAGTTAAAGACCTAACAGTTGTAGATTTTGCAGTTCCTTTTTCACCCCTTATCAAAACGCCACCTATTGAGGGGTTTATAGCATTTAAAAGTAGCGCTTTTTTCATCTGTTCTTGTCCTTCTATTGCAGTGAATGGGAAATGGAAATTTTTTGCCATTTGATTCGCCTCCATATGCCGTTGGTAAACTTTTTTAGTATTAAAATTAGGGTAAATACTGTAAATTATTTTAAATAGTAATTATATGAACTATTATATAAATTTAACATAAGTTTAATAAAAATAAAATTTACTTTAATAGGGGAATTAAAAATATTAAACAACTAAATAAAGGTATAATAATCTAAAAATAAAAAAATAAGAAATTAAAATTAGAAATAAAAAACTATGATAGAAAGATAAATTTATAATTAGTAATTAATTATTGGATTTTTTGTAAATTACCGTTTAAAAATTCTTTTAAAGTGTTTTCTACATCCAAATCTTCTGCTCTGTACAAACTTGTTTTTCCATCTAAAGCAGTTAAACTTCTTTGACCCATGTTTATAAATAAAACAGCGTCTGGATTTTCTACCATTAATGATTGTACGGTGCTACCGTGTCCTGAATGGGTACCGTCACCGCAAGGTGTATTTTCTAATTTTTTGGAGCTTACTACTTCGTTATTTTCGTTAATTTCGTATAAAATGAAGTATTCTGATTTTCCGAAGTGTTCTGAAACTTTTTCATTTATAATAGGGATTGCTAATTTCATTTTTTCACCGATTTTTTATTTTAAATTAAAAATATGTAGTAATTAAGTAGTAATTAGATATTACTTAAATATTCATTAAATATTCATTAAATGGTTATATTTAAAGTAAGGAAATTCAAAAAATTAAAATTTTCTTCCGAAACCACTACCTAAACCAGCTCCTCTGCCGGGTTTGTTAAAACCACGACCTGCACGACCTGCACCACATCTTCTTCCGAAACCACGGTTACCCGTAGCACTATTGAAATTTCGACCGTAAAATCCTCTTGCGTCGATTATTTCGCTATCGTCAAAGATTTCAGTGATTGCAGTGCTTTCTACGTTTTCAGTAATTGTATTATTTTTAGTAGCAAATTTTTCCTTAATTTCATCAATCGTCATGCCCATTGCAAGCAATCGTCTAACACCTAAACCCCTCTCTGAAGATTCTAGGCCTAATTTATCACATATGCAGTTTCTGTGCAATCTAAAGTCCATATTTTCACCAATACTACTCAATTTTACAATTTAATTAGTAAATAAATCTAATATTTATTTTACACATATGTGTAAAATATAATATATTATTCATTGCATATAAATTTTACCATATTATCTCAAAATTCAAAAAAAATAAATCTAGAAGATTTTAAATAATGAATAAAATTAAAAATAAATTAATTTAAATTTTTTATTTAATTATTAGTTATATTAGTTATTTAATTATTAGTTATATTAGTTATTTAATTATTAGTTATATTAGTTATTTAATTATTAGTTATATTAGTTATGGATTTTTGATATTAGCTCATTCCAAGCTTTGATTATTGCAAGCCCCGCTTCGCTATTTTTATAATCTACGATAGGTATTTCATTCTGTATTGATTCATTTACCAATTTATCAAACGGTATTTTTCCAATAACTACTATATCATTTGTAGAATTTCCTACAATTTTGATATAATCCCCTATCTCATTTGTTTTTTCTTCATTTAAGTCATATTTATTAATAATAATGTAACAAGGGATATCAAAAAATTTAATCAATTCTAAAACCCTTTTTAAATCATTTAAACCCGATTGCGTAGGTTCAGTTACAACAATGGCATAATCACAGCCGGTTAATGAAGCAATAACCACACAGCCAATTCCCGGTGAACCGTCAATTAATAGATACGGGAAATTGGAATTTTGATTGTCGTCTGTATTCTCATCTAAATTGTAACTTTCAGCCATTTTTCGAACTTCCGTTACAACTTTACCTGCACCTTCTGCACCTATTTTTAAATTAGCATATGATAAACACCCATTTCCAATTTTGGAGCCGTTTATATATCCCGTTAATTCATCATTTAAAGATATTGCATCTACTGGACAAATATATTCACAAAGTCCACAACCCTCACAATCCAACTCGTTAATGGTGACTAAATCATCTTTCATAGCTATTGCGTTAAATCTACATCTTTCATAGCATAATTTACAATTATTACAAATATTGTAATTTATAATGGCCGATTTTGAACCATAATATTCTTCTTGATTAATTAATTCATTTTTAAACATTAAATGAAGATTAGGGGCTTCAACGTCACAGTCTGCAATATTTAATTTGTGATATTTATTATTCATAAGCCTTGCAAAAGATGAAGAAATTGTTGTTTTACCCGTCCCCCCTTTTCCACTTAAAACTACTATTTTCTTCATAAATTTAACCTCCTTTTGAGGTTTGAGAAAATTATATCCATATTTTTGGTAAACAAATTTGACTTAGTAAGTTTGGTATCCATTATTAAAAGATTTCCTTTTGAATAATTTTTGGCAATTTCTTTTGAAAAAGGAATTTTCCCAATAATCTCAATATCCTTAGTTTTGCAGTAATCTTCGATTATATTATCATATTCGTTAGATTTATTTATTATTACACCGTAGGGAATGTTTAAATAGTCTAAAACACCTACTGCTATATTTAAATCGTGTAATCCGAATTTTGTAGGTTCTGTAATTAAAAGTGAAAAATCAGAATCCTTTACGGTGTTCAAAACGTTGCAAGAGCTACCTGGAGGTGCATCTAATATGTGTATCGTATCCATAGTATTTGACGTTATAGTATTTGAAGTACCTGAAGTACTAAAATCCATGATTTCTTTCATTTTTTTAATTATTGGAACCCCTGTAGGCTCTTGTATATTTAAAAAACCACTTGTAGCTTTTAGATTAGCTTTTTTCGAGTAACCCATTTTAATTTTACCAATGGATCTTGAAATTTCACTAATTGCATTTACTGGGCATACTTCATAACAGAGTCCGCAATCGTGACATAATTTCTCAAAAATCATTACTTTGTTTTTTGTAATTGCTAAAGCGTTAAAATTACAGTACTTTGCACAATCTCCACATTTTGTGCATAAATTTTCATCTACTTCCGGCACTTTTGAAGTTACGGTTTCGTTTTTTTCGATTTTGGGATTTAAAAATATAAAGCCATTTGGTTCTTCAATATCAAAGTCCCAATATTGTACATTATAATTCTTTAAAGCCATGTAATAACTTAAATTAGTGGAAATAGTCGTTTTGCCCGTTCCCCCTTTTCCACTTAGTATTGAAATTTTCATGATTTCACAATTTTTCATGTTTATTTTTTTAGTGATTATATTATTAATTTATAGAGTTTTAACGATAGTTTGATTATTTCATTCCCTGATGTGGCATTCCTGCCTTTTTTATTTCTTCCAAAGCATTTTCTTCAAACTTAACGATATTATCCTTAACTGTACTTTCAGTACCTTTCAATACTTTGATACCTTCTGATTCAAGAACTGATTTAGCATTTGGACCTATATTACCACTTATTAAAACTTCTGCCTTCTTTTCGATTATCAATTGTGCTGAACCAATGCCTGCCCCGTGTGCTGATGAAGTATTGCCATTGTCCACTGCTTCGAATTCTTTGGCGGTGGTATCATAAATTATAAAATATGAGCTTCTTCCAAATCTTTGTTCAAAATTGCTGTTTAAGTCCTTCCCTGTACTTGTAATACATATTTTCATAATATCACTTCGTTTTCTATTTTTATTTTTATTATTATATTCAGTTTTTAGTCTGTAAATTGTCATATATATAATTATGCACATATGTGCAAAAATAGATTTTATATTGATATTATATTGATATTATGTTAAAAGATTAATGATTTAATGATTTAATGTTGGATTAATAAAATTAATAATAAAATTATTGAAAAAAGAAAAAAGAAATTATTTAATTATAATTTATACTAAAAATTATTCAACCAATACTGGTCCATCATTTGTCCATGAAACTTTTAGAAAAAGTTTCATCAAAAGGTTACTCCACTAAAACTGGTCCCTCATTTGTCCATGAAACTTTTAGAAAAAGTTTCATCAAAAGGTTACTCCACTAAAACTGGTCCCTCATTTGTCCATTGGATAGTTATTGGTGATTCTGGCAATTCATTTAATGTTTTAAAGTATTCTAAAGCTGCTTGTGTTCCATATCTGTCAGAACCTGCAATATAAATCACGTAGTGACTTGCTACAATGTTTGAACTAACATCTTGAACCTTTAAAACTTGAATAACTCCTTTATTTTCTCCAGGGTTTTCATTGTTTATAGGCTTTAAGAACTTATTATTGTGTGTTTCTGCAAATCTGTTAACTACAGGACCTCCAACAACTATCACATCATCAGTAAGTGTATCCAGGCTTTCGTCTAATTCTTGTCCTACATCTTCAGAATCTTGGATATTTTCCTTTAAATTATCTTCTGCAATTGATTTATCAAATTTGTCATCTGCAATAATTCTAGAATTTGTTACGGTGTCCCTTATGTTTTTTGAATTAAAACCGTTTTTGGTTCCTTCTTGTTCTGCTTTTTTAATCATTTTTTTAGCAGAATTTTTATTATTGTTATTATTAGTATTTTTATTGGAATCTGTTTTATTATTTCCCTTATAATTTAATACGTAATTATCTAATGTAGCATATCTTGAATAATTATCAGTAAATGCCCTAATAAAATATGGCTTTGTTGTGAATCCTTTACCATTATCTACAGGATTTTCTTTTCCCACTGATTCATTGAAGTTAAACCAATAGTTACCAAATTTACTGTTGTATACATTGCCATCTACTTTGTATTGATATCTGATACTGTTTGGTGATTCAAACGTACAGTTTATTAAAGCCCCCCAGGCAACCATGTGACCAGCCAAGAAGTCATTTAAATATATTGTACTATTTGTAATTGGACCTACCATCGTAAATCCAAATGCGGGGATATTATTAGGGTCTTTACTATCTACTCCGAAAAATGTATTTCCAACGAGTGTTATATTATCTGAACCGTGCCAATTCCATACACATACACCATATACGTCTGTGGTAATATTAAACGTGGAATTGCTAACTAACATGTTTTTTAATGTAACAGTATATAGCAATACTCCCGTACTGTTATTTTTACCCGTCATTTTGAAATTACAGTCTTTTATATGAGTATTTTCTATATCTTGTATAAAAATTAACTCACCCGAATTATTTAAAACATCCATATATATGTTTAAATTTTCCATTGGTACGTTTGAATATCCAAAGTTAATAGCTTTGCTATGATTTCCACTTATAATTATATTGTTATTTGAAATTCTTGAATCTGAATTATTTGAAGTATTTATTATTACATAGTTTATTTTATCCGTACCAATTCCTACAATATCTATACCATTTTTAATTATGATATTGTTATTATTGATTATAGGTGAATTTAAAGATTTTTCTACGTCATTTGGACTAAATCCAATTCCGTAAGTACCATTATGTAATGTTATGTCACAATTTTCAATTGTAAGATTATTTACGGAAGAATTTATCATAATTCCATTACATTTGTAATTTAATGGAGTTTCTATTTTCAAATTTTTGATTGTAATGTTATCGAAGATTTTACCGCTTTTGTAAACTTGTATAACGTCCAAAGCAGTTGAATCTGTACCAAGTTTGTGGTTATTTCCATCGATTACTACATCGCTTGACTGAATTACGATACCATTTGTAATATCTGTGATATCTTCATCCAATATGTAAGTTCCAGGACCAATTATTGTCCTATTATTATCGTATGTTGAACTATTGATGTGAATTATTGAGGATTTGTTTGTTTTATTTTCTACGGGTGTTACACTACCACTACTGAAATAATTTTCCCATTTTTCAACCAATGGATGAGTATCATTTTCTTGAACGCCCATTATAACTAAAGAGTGATTTCCGTCTCTTATTCCATTACCATCTGTGTCTGCAGGGCTTGTGCAATTATCCCAATAATTACCCATTATACCGTCATATTTTTGACCTTTATATGTATAACTTATAGATTTTGGACTGTAAAATTCATTACCTTCATAAGAATCAATTTTAGCAGCTCTTCTATTGTCTATGAAATTATTTGAGTATATATAATTATATTCAGGAGAATTTCCCGTATTAAGGTATAAAGCTCCCCCATAAGAATTATTTTGTATTGTGTTGTATGCAATTATTGAACCATGTGTTGAAAGAGATATTCCAAAACCATCTCCTCCCAATCCTATACTCGTAAAACTATTATTCACTATTGTATTATGAGTTATATTAATATAATAACTATTAAATCCCTCAATTCCATTTATGCCAAAGTTAGTAATGGTATTGTTATAAATTGTTGCATATTTAAATGATTGAAGTTTTATTGGCGTATATGATACATTATTTATAATATTATTGGAAACGTTCATATTCTCTAAACCTGGAAAAGCACCCGCGGTAAGTATTGCAAAGTTAATGGTATCCAAAAATTTATTATTAACTACCGTGATGTCGTCTTTAGTTGCAAAAACATTAATTGCCCAGTTTTTGGCTTTAACATTTTTAATTGTTGCACCTGCAGCGTCAACATAAATAAGTGTAGACGATAACCCTTTAGTATTATTTAACCAGTTGTTATTTCCATCGATTACTACGTTATCCACACGTATATTAATTAAATTACCTGGAACGTTTATATCTGAAAGATTACAATTTATTACGTAAACTCCCGGTAAGGTAATTGTATACGTACTCGTTAAGTTTTCTGCATTTAGTACGTATGTTTGTGGCGTAGCCGTAACTCCATGTACATTACCTACTGTAAAAACACACAGAAAAAACATCGTTACTAAAAACAATTTTTTATTGATTGTTATGATTTCACCTATCAAAAATGATTAGTTGATTAGTTAATATGCTAAATAATAGTCTATTTTATTTAGATTTATAATATAATTTAATAGTTTCATATCTATGTTTTATAATATTTATTTATTGCCATTATATCCACATAAAAGCAAATATGCAATATTAAACTAATATTTTCATAAATAACACGATAAAAATACATTTTTATAATATTGGATACTAAATAATTAATTTAATAATAATTAGACTATGATTAAGTTATTTAGGATTAAAAAATATTTAAAAGTAATACTAAAAAATTAAAAGATAAAAAAGTATGGCCTATAAAACAAAATAAAAAAGATGGGATAAAAAGAAATAAAAGAAATAAAAAGAATAGAAATATAAATAAAATACAAATAAACTAATAATTAAAAGAAATAAAAGAAATAAAAAATAATAGATAAACTAAAGAAAATTAAGTCATTGATTTATGGCCCCTAATCATATTTTTTAACGACCTGCCCGTAGGTTCAAATTGAGGATATTTATCCGTAGCTTTTTTTATAACATTTAAAGCATCCTCGTATTTACCATATTCTATCAATGTAACTGCAGTATCGTAATAAGGGTCTAAATAAGTTTCATCTGCTAAATCCATAGCTTTATTTAGATAGTTCATACCCTCGTCAAGTTTGCCCAATTTTGAAAGGGATAAACCCATGCCTTTATTAAGATATGCGTCATCAGGAGCGATTGAAAGAGCTTTTTCGTTAACCATTTTTGACTTTTCGTAGTTACCCAACATAAAACTTACGAAGCCTTGATAACTTAATAATTCGGTGTCTTCTGGATTAATAGAAAGTGCCTTGTCTAATACCATACTAGCAATTTGATAATCGCCCGCACGAGTAAAGTTACCAGCCATACTTTTTAAAGTATCAAAATCATTTATACTATCCAACCATTTTAATGCCTTATTCATTGCTACAACGTATGAACAATAATTATTTTCTGAATAAATCGTACCATTCATTGTTAATCTTGTATTTGGACAACCGCCTAAGCACATTTGCCCGTAAATACATTCATTACATAGTCCGCCCAATTTGGATTTTTCCATATTTCTACTCCATGAAAAATTATCATTATTCTCCCAAATATCTTTTAATGAAGTTTCACGGACATTTCCTTCGATGTATTCTCGATCCCTAATGGATGTACAACCCAAAATTTCACCGTTATGTAATATACCAAAACTACGCTTACCTGCAGTGCAACCTTTCCACGTAACGTCGTATTCTGCGGGATAAGCTTTTCTACGAACTTCTAGTTCTTTAAGGTTATAATAACCTATACAATCAGCCGGGAATATGACAATATCGTCTTTTAAAGAGTCATGTGCAAAATCAATTATCCTGTTAACGTCTTCAGGCTTCATAATTAATTCAGGATGGTTTACAAAGTTACCCATCGGTAAACCTATCTGCATTTGCCAAAGTTTTACCCCTTTATCGATTAACACATTTTTAAGTTCTTCAAGTTCATTTATATTTTTGTTATGAATTGTTGTTATTGCACCTGCGGTAACACTAGAGTCTCGCATAAGTTCAAAAGCATTCATAATCCTATCGTATGAACCATTCATACGCATATAATCATGAGTTTCTTTTAAACCGTCGAGGCTTATAGCCATGGTGCCTATTTCGGTCTTTTCAGCTTTTTTTAAGATATCGTCATCAAAAAGCCAACCGTTAGTAATCATATTTGGGATAACACCATTATCAGTTAATTCCTGGGCTATTACTGGCCAATCTTTTCGTACTAAAGGTTCTCCCCCGGATAAAGTTATCCATTTCAACCCCAAATCCCCAATCTCTTGAGATAACTTTACTGCTTCCGCTGTTGATAATTCATCAGGTAATGGCTCTTTACAACTTGAACCGCAATGTTTACATCGCATGTTGCAAGCCATAGTAATTTCCCAAACTGCCGTTATTGGTTTATATTCCAAAATATCCCCCTAATAATCTTGATTATCATTTATTTTATTATTTTATTATTTTATTATTATTTTACCATTCTAGTATATTTTAGCTTATTATTTTATTATTTTAGTATATATTATTAAATAAATAAGAAAGATTAAACTTAAAAATTTAAATTTAAAATTTAAAATTTAAAAAATATGGTAGTTAATAAGTAATTAATTAAAGTTTTATTTTATTATTTGTACGTCCCATCTGGGAATCCATATTTAACTATACAGTTTGGATGTTCAATGAAACCCACTGGGAATCCGTATTTCAAATTACATTCATTGGCATTCTTAGCAATACCACTTGGAGTTCCGTATTTTACAACGCAACGTTCTGAATCTTCAGTAGTTTTTTCAATACGCACAGGGAATCCGTATTTTAGTATACAATCATCGCCTTGTGCATTTTCACAGTCAAATATTGGAACTCCGTATTTTAAAATACATTCTTCAGAATTTCTAGAGATGCCCCATGGTGTACCATATTTAAGTAGACAATTTTCCTTGCTTTCTATTACCATAGGCGCAGCATACAACATTTGTGTTTGTGTACTTCCTACATTTGCAACTGCCGTATTAGGCGCACAATTTACGCCATATGCTACAATTGGGTCGTAAAATTGTCTTGAAAATCCATAAGGTGGAATACATATATTTGTTTGTGCAGATAGACAAGGTATTCCATATAGTAATGGAGGTATCGTATCAGCGTTTGCAGTCAAACAAGGTACTCCATAATCTGTTACAGGGTCTGGTGGCGTTGGTGCTCCATAGACTACAATTATACCGCCTGTTTCAGGGTCCTTATAGGCTTGAATGTTTTTTTCATTTACAAGTGTGCTCAGTGCTTCAGGAGCAATTTTTAAGAATTTGCTGTCCCCTATAGCAGCGTTTAAACTTTTCATTTCATTTTTAGCTCGGCTAGTACTTGCTGATTCAACGATTAAAGCATAAGAAACTTCTTCTGCCACTTCAAAATCCCCAAAAGGTTGTACAAGTTTGAATCCCAAATAATCTTGACCTTTTTCCATTGCTAAAAATTCAAATGTTACTTTTACCCGCCCACCAGGTCTTTGGTCAATAACGGTTATAGTTTTGTCCACGAAAGTTACAAAATCAGGAATATACGATATGCCCCACACATATGGAATACCCCCATTTGTATAAAGGTCAACTTTAAACCTTTCTTTTGCTTTTGTGTTTATATCTCCAATTTTCTTATTCTCCATCTTTTCCCCCTATTTAATTTATATTATTTGAACCTCTCAATTAGGCAAATATGTCCCGTCAATCCTCTTTTAAGCCCATTAAATATTATAAAATAATACCGTTATATAATTTGTCATATTTTTAGATTTGCATATTTAAATATGTAAAGTATAGAATTAATTGATTAAAATAATTTGGATAAAAATATAAAATAAAAAATAAAATAAAAAATAAAAATAAGCCAAAAAAGATAATAATTTAAAAATAAATAAATAAAAAATAAATATTAAATAATTAGTAAATAACTAGTAAAAAATAAATAATAAATTATTCATATTTTCTTCTAACTAATTCTTCAATACTTTCTGTTAATTCATCTAAACCCTGTTCACTTAATGGAGTTGGAATAGTAGTTTTTTTATTCTCGTAAATAGCATTTGCAAGTTCTCTGAATTTATTTGCAATTTCAGAGTCAGGGGCGTACTCTATTGTAGTCTGTTTTCTAAGTTCCGCTTTTGTTATGATATTACTCATAGGTACTTTACCCATAACTTGAGAGTTTATCCCTTTTACGAAATTATTGATAATTTCTGGCTCATCTACAACGCTCCTACCGTTGTATATAATACCTCCGAGTGCTATTTTACCCCTGTTTCCGTATCTTTTGATACCTTTACAAATATTATTTGCCGCGTAAATAGCCATAGGGTCGCAAGTTGTTACAATATACACGTCCTCTGCGAGTTTCTTTTGGAGTGGCATTGCGAAACCGCCACAGACTACATCTCCCAAGATGTCGTAAATAACTACATCAGGTTTTAGTTCGTCATAAACACCTAACCTATCTAACATATCAACCGCAGTGATAACACCACGTCCCGCACAGCCAACACCTGGCTCAGGACCACCACTTTCAACACAGTAAACGCCGTTAAAACCCTCGTAAACAATATCTTCAATTTTCATATATTCGGGACCTTTATCCCTAAAAGTATCTAAAACGGTATTTATTTTTCCGTGCATTAATGTTCTCGTAGAATCTGCTTTAGGGTCACAACCCACTACTAAAACTTTTTTACCGTCTTCTGCTAAAGCAGCCGCCATATTGCCAACGTTTGTGGATTTTCCGATTCCACCTTTACCGTATATACAAAATTTCCTCATAATCACACCTTATATCTATTTTATTTTAATATACTCTATTTTAATATCAAAATTAATAGTAAGTTATATTATATAATAATATTAATAATACGAATAATATCAATAACGTTAATAAAAGTTACTTTAATTATTATAAAAATATGTTTATTTAAATTTAATTATAGTTACTTTTAGTTATAATAATATAAAAAAAATAGGTAATTGAATTTTAATATTACCACCATAAGAAAGCTTCTTTTGATTCTGTATTGTATGTCCAGCCATCTTCGGTTTTTGTAAGTATACCTTCTAAAAGTTCTTTAATATCGTTAATTTGATTTTCAGACAGCTCCAAATCTCTTGTTTTAGTATATCCCGATTTATATTTTTTAAAAGCTTCCTCTACGTTATTGAAATACTGGCAAAATGATTTTTCGTGAATATTTATGTTCGCATAGATTTCATATTGGTTTAATATATTGTTTATTAAAATATAATTAAGACCAAAGTCGCCCTTTTTAGTATTTTCGATATTCAATAAATCGCCAATTTTAACATATATGTCTTTATGGACTGGCAAATTTCCAAAAGTTAGAATTCCACAATATTTATTTTTTGATTCGTTCATTTTTAAAAGACTTTCACCCATGTTTTCCACGACTAATGAATACGATGAAAATACCAAGTCATGTTTTTCAAAATCCTTATGTAACTCTACATCATCCCATCTTTTATTAATAACTGTTATATTATCGATATTTTCTTCTTTAGCTCTTTTTAAAAGTATTTCCGACATTCCGGTTGATGGCTCTATAACAGTGATGTTTTTTACAATCTTTGCGAGAGGTATTGTGTAAGTACCTGGTCCTGGGCCTATCTCCAAAATAGTCGTATTTTTATCGAGTTTAAAAATTTCTTTAAATTTTTCTACATTTCTTTTTATATCTCCATTTAAATTTTCATTTGTAAGAATGTGCTTTGCATAATTTTCTGAAAATTTATCCCAAAAATCTACTAAATCTTCCTTAGATTTATGGTTAATGCCTGAATAATTATTTATCCAGTACTCTGACCAGTTAAAATTTATTAAATCCATTTTATCATTTGAATTTGAGTTCATAATTACACCCGTATGTCAAACTTCAACAACAATATTTTAATTGAATTAGGTAAGTTAGTATAATAATATTATAATGATAATAATATTATAATGATAATAATATTATAATGATAATAATACTATTTGATAAATTAATATTACTCTTAGATATTGTTTAATTTACTCCTATTAATAATTACTTATATGATATTTGGGCAAACGTTAGTAAAATAACTAAAAATATAACTAAAAATATAACTAAAAATATAACTAAAAATATAACTAAAAATATAACTAAAAATATAACTAAAAATATAACTAAAAATAAAGCAACAAATTATAATGGATTATACCCAATAATAACTAACTAAAACAAAATTAATTCACAAAAAAAATAGATATATTTGTATATTATATATATTAGTGTGCTAAATATGTATATTTTCTAAAATTATTTAATTTCCGTTTGTAGATTACTAATTTGTGACTTATTAGGCAATATTTAGTTTAGGTTTATGTCTAATAACTTTATAATATAATTTTCAACATATTATTAATATTACCAATATTATGAATTATATGATTGAGATTGGGGGAATTGGTTTGGATCATAAAACTATACGATCCAAACATTATATTTATGATTTATGTTGTACTATCTTTATTTTATTCGATATTTAGGTATATTTACTTGCTATTACCAAAAAATGGCATTTTACGATCTACACCTGGAACGTAACCAAGAGCGTCTCTTAACTTTAACTGTGACTTATGGAATAATTTAGAAATAGGTATTTCCATAGGACAGACATCTTCACATTGACCGCAGTTTATACAGCTCATTGCAACGTGAGACAACCTTACACCTTGGAAGAACGAAGGTTCAGGTGCCATCATACCTTTTTCGAGGATATCTTGGTTTAAAACGCACTCTTTGCAGGAACATACTGGACATACGTCTCTACAACCGTAACATTTTACACATCTATCCCAATATTCATCCCACTTTTCATCAGTTGGATATTCAGCTTCTAAGTATTTAGCTTGTAATTTTTTACCGAGCTTAATCATTGATTGTTCGATTTTTCCACGAATAATCAATGCTTTTTCAGATGGTTCTTTTGTTTCAATGTAACCTGCTTTTTCAGCATCTTCAATTAATTTTCTGCCTTTTTCAGATGTAATTTCTACAAAAGTCCAACCTTTTTCAGCTCCCCAATTACCACATGCAAGGTCTGCGTTTCTTGGGATTTTAAGCTCACATCTTTGACAGTTTTCTCTTCTACCGTAGCCGTTTTCTTCTAACTCATCAATTTTAATAGCTTTTTCGGTTCCGTCTTTCATTTCAATGATAAACTTACCTTTGTCTATTTCTTCTTTGATTACGTCGAATGGGTCTACTTCATAGAATAATTCTATCATTTGTTGAGCAACCATTGGTGGAACAGTTCCACCACAGTTTAAACCAATTGTATAAACGTTGTCTTTGTTTATTTGGTGTCTTTTCTCTAATTCTATTATTGCCATGGCGTCACATGGTTTTACAGCTACTGCAAGGTTCATATCATTCAAGTGCTTATGAATAAGGCTTCCAAACATTGTAGGAGCACAATGTAAGGAACCACAGCTATTAACAAGTTCTTCTGAATTGTTGATAAGCGTAGGAACTCCGTCATAAACGTCTGCTCCTTTTTCGAGTGCTAAAACTCCGTCAACCACTTTACTATCTAGAAGATACTTGAATAATGCAGTAACAGCTCCACCACATTCACCATATTTTAAAATATCTTCGTCAGTTGATTTAATTAGAAGATAATCCATATTATCACCTTTGATTTTGATATTATGTTAAAATATGAGTAAATTATTTAGATTAAAATATGTGTGGAATAATTTATTGAAATTTTAAATTGAATAATCAATATTATATTTTCAATTATTCAATTTTTTCAACATTTACAGCACATATTTTAAGTTCTGCGGTTTTTGAAACTGGGTCGTATGCAGAATTCGTTAATTTGTTAGTAGGTTCTTCATTAAAGTGGAATGACATGTATACTACGCCTTTTACAATATCGTCAGATACTCTCGCAATAGCTTTTACGTCGCCTCTTTTTGATGAAACTTTAACAGTTTCGCCAGCTTTAATACCTAAATTATTAGCGTCTTCGATGTTCATTTCAATGAAGTTCTCATCGATTTCTTTTGTGATGCTTTCACATCTTCTGGTCATAGTTCCTGAGTTATAGTGGAATATGATTCTACCAGTTGTTAATATGAATGGATATTCTTCACTTGCCATTTCTGCTGGGTCTTTGTGCTCAACAGGGCAAATTTTACCTAATCCGTTAGGTCTTAAGAATTTACCTTCGTGTAAGAATGGAGTTCCAGGATGGTCCGGAGTTTTACAAGGCCATTGTAAACCATCGATACCTAATCTTTCGAATGACATTCCCGCATATTGTGGGATTACTTTTGCCATTTCGTCGAATATATCACTTGCACTTTCGAAAGCAAATTTATCGCCGTATCCCATTCTTTGAGCAAGTTCTTTAACAACTACCCAATCAGGAACAGCTTCACCAGGAGCTTCTACAGCTTTTCTGATTCTTTGAACTCTTCTTTCAGTGTTTGTGAAAGTTCCATCTTTTTCAGCCCAACAAGCAGCAGGTAAAACTACGTCAGCTAATTTTCCAGTGTCAGTTAAGAAGATATCTTGAACTACAAGGAAATCTAACTCTTTTAAAGCGTGCTCAACGTGGTTTATATCAGCATCTGCTACCATTGGGTCTTCACCCACGATGTGTAAGTATTTGAATCCTTTACCCATTCTTTCGAACATTTCAGGACCCATTAAACCTACTTCTGGGCTTAAGCCTTCAACGCCCCATAATTCTTCTAATTTTGAGGTCATTTCGCCTACTTTTTGGTAACCTGGGTATACATTGGGTAATGCACCCATGTCACATGCACCTTGAACGTTGTTTTGACCTCTTAATGGGTTAACACCAGCTCCTCTTTTACCGAGGTTACCAGTAATCATTGCAAGGTTACAGCATGATTTAACGTTATCTACACCGAATGTATATTCAGTAACACCTAAACAGTACATGATCGCTGCTTTATCCGCATTTGCGTATAATCTTGCAGCTTCTCTGATAGTTTCTGCAGGTATTCCTGAAATTTTAGCAACTTCTTCAGGCGTGTATTTTGAAACTACTTCTTTTAATTCATCGAAGTTTTCAGTTCTATTTTTGATGAACTCGTCATCTGTTAAACCTTCTGTAATGATAACGTTCATTATAGCGTTCATTAAATCAATGTTTGAACCAGGAATTAACTTCATATGGATATCTGCCATTTTTGAAGTGTGTGTTCTTCTAGGGTCAATTGCTATAATTTTTGCTCCATTATCTTTAGCTTTCACGATACTTCTTGCAACTAATGGGTGTGCTTCAAAAGTATTGGAGCCGTAGATAAATAATACGTCTGCTTCTGCCAAATCTCCGATGGAGTTGGTCATTGCACCAGAACCAAAGCATTCGCCAAGTCCTGTAACTGTAGGAGCGTGTCATATACGTGCACAGTGGTCTACGTTATTAGTTTTCATGACCACTCTCGCAAATTTCTGGAGTGCGTAACTTTCTTCGTTAGCACCTCTAGCACAGGAGAAGAAACCTACTTCGTCAGGGTTGTATCCTTTTAATTTACTTGCGATTAAGTCTAATGCTTCTTCCCAAGTTGATTCAACCAATTCGCCGTTCTTTCTGATTAAAGGAACAGTAAGTCTATCTTCGCTGTGTACAAACTCGTAGCAGTAGTTTCCTTTTATACAAACTTTCCCTTGGTTTACAGGGTGTCTTTTAAAAGGGTGGGTGTCTACAAGTTTGCCGTCTTTAACTACTAAGTCAATACCGCAACCAGTACCACAGTAAGGGCATACAGTATGGACTACTTTAAATTCAGTCACTATATCACCGTTTAAATGAATAGTTCTTAAAAAAGTTAAATTAAAAATTCGAAGGTATAACCTACGATAATACGTAAAAATAAAACATTAATAAAGCATATGACCTTATATATTTATATTACAACTCGTTTAGGGATTGAATTACAATATAAAAATATTTTATGCCTATTTTTATTTTATTTTATATTTTTAAGGTTCGTATTATCCATTATAGTATTTTGAATTAACTAATTTAAAAGATTTTAAGAAAATAATTCACATATGGGTTGTTAAATTAATTTTAGCAATTTATTAATTGTTATTTATCAAAGATTAATTAATTTAGATGTTATTTTGTATTTTATTCTATTTTCATTATTTTTTTATATTCTTCATCAAATGTTATTTTAAACACATACGATATATGTGTGAATATAGTGGTCTTGTGGGACACTACCCTCACATATGTTATTTATAATATATCCAAATGTCGAATTAATTTAAAAAAAAAGGTTTAAATACAAGATGTAACTATATATGATTATTATCATATACAACGTAAGTATATATAGTTAACCATTTTTTTATAAAAATAGATTATTAAGCGTATTTAACTTTAAAAATGAATAAATTTGTTTTTTTGAAATATTAAAAAGTTTTAAAAAGTATTATATTAAAATTACATCTTTTGATAGTTTTTTAGCTTTTTCTAAAAATTTTTCGGGTTCCATATTAGGAAAAAGGTCTACAAAACATATATCAATCGAATTGGAGACATTAGACTTATTAATATCAGAATTTATATCGCTAAAATTTAAATTCATAAAGTCCGAATGAATTATTTCAACTCTATTATTTTCAAAGATTTCTTCACCAAAATTTATTTTTAAATTGTACTCTAAATCATAAAGTGCTATTTTATTTATGTCTGAAAAAATGACTTTTTTTGCACCTTTTTTTAAAGCTACCATTCCTAACGTACCACAACCGCAGAAACCATCCAATACCACTTTATCCTTTAAATTTAATCGCTCTATCTTATTTATTTTTGGGTTAAATGGCCTAGGAAATTCAATATGTAATTTTGATTGATTTTTACAGGATATTACACATGTGGATAATGATTTCACCGGGAAGATATCACATCGGAAGTCATCCCCTGCAATTAAATTATTTGTATATTCCGAATTATTTACGGTTTTTATACGCGTGTATTCTTTTTTATCAGTTGAATTTTCGTTTAAATTTGATATAACAGACTTTATTTCTGGTATTTTTATAATTTCGTTTGCACATTCTTTTGATACGTAATTATTCAACAAAACTAAGTCATTTTTTGATAAAACAGGAGCATATTTTAAAGGATAACCTGCTTCAATCATCGGCATACCAACATCTTTTAACGCTATTGTATCTTTAGTTATACCATTTGGTAACTCATTATAGTCTATTATTACATTAGCCACATCTAACATTACGTCATCTATCTGAGCACGCCCACAGTGACAGTTTCGTTTCCTTTCGGTTAAATTAAGATTTTTTATTGGAATAGTCTTTGAAATTGGAGTATTACACTCGTCACACGGTTTATATGACTTTATTTTTTGTATGATTTCGCCCCTCGATATCATAATTTCCCACCCTAAAAAATTAATAAATTAATAAATAAATAATACAAAAAATCAATAATACAAATTAAGTTACATTAAATATTGAATTACTATAATTTTGTAAAAACAGTTATATTTATATTATTAAATAAATCAATTGAGAAACTATATAAATAAAAATAAAATAAAATAAAATAAATCAAAACAAAAAATTATAAAAAAAGTAAAAAAGTAATTATCGGTATTTATTCATAAATTCCGGAATAAAATTGATTGCATCTTTTTTTGTAAGCGTCATAAATCCATTTTTAAGATATTTACGACTTACCATTTCTTTGCCCACCCATTCAGCAAATCTGCGGTCTTGTACTACTACAACCCCATAGTCCTCTTCAGTTCTTATTAATCTACCTATCATTTGGACAACCGTTCTAGACATTATATGGAAAGAAGTCATTAAAAATGCCCGCCAATGTGCATTTGGGACTCTTCTTTGTAATTTATTTTCTATTAAACTTTGCTCTTTATTTAAAAGTGGCGTAGGTACTGGGAACGGTAAACTATCGATTATTACTGCAGTGAGAGCTTCTCCCGGTATATCAACACCTTCGGCGAATCTACCCGTTGCAAGTAACAAACCGCCGTATTTTTCGAAGTCACTTTTTAATTTTTTGGCCTCTTTACCATCCATTCCCTGTTGGTAACAATGTATATTGTTTTTATACCCTTTCATTAAAAAGTAATTGTAAGCTGAATTTAAGTCTCCAAAACTTTTAAAAAGTATTAAGGTGTTACCATTACAAGCTTTTACCAAATTATACAGATTTTCATTAGAATTTTTACGATTTGTTATATTATCATCGCGTGATTTAAATTTCATGTCTACGCCATCTGATAATGCAATTATCTTTCGCCTTTCTTTGGAAAAAGGACTATCTAGTATTAAATTAGTGGTTTTACCCATTCCTGTTTTCATTCCGTGTACATTTAAATCACCCAAGGTAGCAGAACAGTGTATTACTGACGCTCCGTCGTATAAATTCTTCAATATGGAAGATACTAGTACTGGTTCACATAAAACCTTATTTTCGTTTCTATAAATTACGTAGTTACTATTTACGTTTCTTAATCCCATTACATCATCAATAAAGTCCGAAAGTGGCATATCGTTTATTCTTTTTTCAGTTATGAACTGCAACTCTAGAGGAATTAAAGCATTATTCTCTATTTTAAATTTAAAGTCTTTTCTATCTAATTCAACATTTTCTTCAAATTTCTTAATTTTCTTTTGAATATCGCTAATTTCGTAATATCCTTCAAGCAATGTGCCTAAAATTGCTACATCTTCCTTCATTCCGAAAGATGTGATTTTTTCACCATTGTGTACCAAAAATTGTTTGAAATCTTTGTCTTTTCCAAAAGTGTGTACGTAATTTTCTATTATTTCCCAAAATTGTTTATCTGAAGCGCCTTCATCTCCATAACCGTACCTATCAATTGCTTTTCTAATCCTAAGCGGTGCATAGTTATAAGCCATATATCTAAGTCTTCCAAGTGCCATTTTTGGATTAATGGTTATTGTAGCCGAATTCCTAATACTACCCTCTAATTTATGGGCTTCATCTACAATTACTATGTTAGTCTTCTTCTTTTTGTCGATTTCCTCTTTTAAGTAGTAATAGATACTGTTGTTCATAATTACAATATCAGCGTCTAAACAATCTATTTTTACTTTTTGATACTCACAAGCACATATTGGGCAATAATATCTAACGTAATCGTCATTTAATCGTAATTCTTCTTTTTTTGTTCCGCATTCACAAATTGGCTTTCGATTTGGTCTGTACCTACAGTGTCTATTTAATTGGCAGTATAGACGATTTGCTTTGTCCCCTTTTGATTTACAGAAGAAATTACCTTTTCCCATCATAAATGATACTTTTAAATCATGTTTTAATGAATTTAAATCTTCCAATATACGCTCTTGTTGATCTATTGTTTCGGTGAGTATTATAATCCTATTACCCCGTTCTGCGAAATATAACGAAGGTATAAGATATGATAATGTTTTTCCTACCCCCGTAGGTGCTTCAACCACTAAATTTTTATGAATTTTTAAATTAGATGGTTTTGAACCCGATTCGGGTTTGTCATTGGAATTATGATCTTTTGACTTTAAAGCATTATCTAATTCATTTTTCCTATTATTTACAATGCAATTATATATATTTTCCATAAAAGTTATTTGCTGAGGTCTCATACTATTGTACGGGAATTTATCATTAATATATTCCTTAAATTCGTAAAAATCATAATTTTTAGATGAATTGTAAGATTTAGAGCCGTAATCATTGGAATTTTTTGTATATGTATCTAAATTATTGTTATAATTCATTAAATCACCGATAATTAAAATATTGAAATTAGCATATTAATTAAGTTATCAAATAAGCCATTTGCATTAAATAATAAAGTATTATGCAAATGTAGATTAAATAAATATTGAATATATCGTATAAAAATTTGTCTAATTGTTTTAAAATATACATAAAAAGATTTAGATATGAAAATAAAATAATAAAAAAATAAAAGATATTTTATTCGTAGAATTTGATAGTACCATGATATTCGGCCGGATTTGTTTCTACGTAGAGATTACCATCATTAAAGTTTGAAATATGGATATATCCAGAGCCGGTAGTTGATGTTGCTACAAACTTATCATCCATATGCCTGATAGATACTGGCCAAATATCCACAATTACTACATAAACCCAAGTTGGAATAGGTTCTGCAGTAAATTCTACGATGTTTGGTATTAGTGTATCACGTTTCTTAGAAAATACCCTACCATCGCTAGATATGACGTTTCCTTCCACAATAGTGTAGGTTATACCATTGCTATCCACTGCCTTAAACTTGCTATCAACAGGATTCGAAGAATCATAGATTTTACAATGACCCATCCATAATGTTCCAGTGTATGAAGCAGAAGGCGGCCCTAAAGTATCATTAGTATTATTGGTGTTATTTGTCGGAGGTGTTGGTATATCACCACCTGGATTTGTATTATTTGTATTATTTGTATTATTTACAGGATTCTCGATAGTATCATTATTAGAGATTAAATCATCTGTTTGATTAAAAAAACCGTCGACAAATTTCGTGCTATTTACTGGAGCCATAGATTCCTTAACTCCTGAAACATAAGTATAACCTGCTATAGACGCCACAGCAATCGCTACAACCACCAATACTATAATTTCAAGAGATATTTGTCCTCGTTTCAAATTAACCCTCTTAAAATGTAATAATTTATAAAATATAATGTATGAATATACGAACATATAACAATCATATTAAAAATATACAATGTTTATCAAAATACGTAATTAGTAAATTAGTAGTATGTTAACAATTAAATATTTATGATTCCAACTTATTTTACTTTATTAAAAATATTATATATAACTTATCATATAAACCTTTAAAAATATAAAAAACTAGAAAAATTAAAAAATTAGAATATTTAAAAATAAAGTAAAAAAGATAATAAAAATAAAATATAATAAAATAAAAATATAATAAAAATATAATAAAAATATATGGCTGGTAAATTAATCTAAAAAATTGTTTTCAACATTCTTATATTCGCTGTACTTTACAAAATACTGTTCAATCTCTTCAGATTTAATGGTGTAAAGATATTCTTTTAATAGCTCATATACACCCAATAACTTATCTTGAGGAGCTTTCTCGAAAATTTCCTTGGATAAGCATATTGAAGCCATTAAATCCTTATATATTAATCTATTGCCTTTAAACGTTAAATGAATTTGATATTCCCGTTTATCCTTTTCAGACCGCGATTTACACACGTAGCCTTTTTTATGCAATCTATGGTACATTTCCGTTACAGAAGAATTCGCAACGTTCATATGTTTTGCAATATCTGAAAAAGAAGGACTATTTAACGTATTTATTGCATATAAATAATCCAACTGTATTATTGTAAGCTTCGAATACTCTTCTTCAATATTTGGAAAATTTTTTTTAGATATTTCAATTTGTCGACCCATTAGCATATGCAAAAATATTCCAAAATCTTCCACCATTGATTCGTGAACCGTAACATTATAATTAACATCTTTAATAACCTTATTTTCTTCGGTTATGAGTTTATTATTTTTAGCCGTATTATCCCACTTTTAATTTTTTAAATAATTTTAAATAATTTTAAATAATATAACCATTTGATTCATCATATATTTAACACATATTTAATTAATATATAATCATATACTCATTTGTTATTTAACGTTTTAGTTATATGTTTTAGTCATAGATATGGTTATCGTACCATTTATTTTTTATTTCCGTCACTTAATGAACTAAATTATCTATAAGTAGGAATAATATAGGTTTTTTTACAAACCAAAATATTATGTAAGACATTGTAATAAATAACATAAATGGAATGTGAGGCGTAACCCATACTTTTTTGTCATAGCCTTGTGTATTTTGCAATAGTGCGTTATCATAGCTAAGTTTATGCTTCATGCTAGTTGATAGTTCGCCAATTTCTGAAATATCAATATAATTTTCGTTATTTCTATGTATCGTATTATTATCTTCATTGAAATTTGTTTCATTTTCGATATTTGAATCAAAATTTTCTAATCTATTTGTATTGTTAAGACTATTTAAATTACTTAAATTATTCATGTATGGATTTTTAGCCTTATTTTTAAATCCTGCGTTTATCAAAGACTTCTTATCGTAACATGTTACATTATCCGTAGGCTTTATATCCTTCTCGCTTTTTTTAATAGATGTTGCCAACCTTGCAAAACTTTGTAAGTTAAGGTCGTCATAATCAGACGGATCATTTTTGTAATTTGCAATTAGGAAATAGATAGGAATAGGGATTACAAAAAGCACAGAATCCAAAAATATTGATGAAGAAATAAGGAAACCTCCCAAATAGGATAACCCTATTAAATACTTTGTTTCTTGTCCATCCATCAAATTACCATGGTAAAGTGCCAAAGCAATAAAGTAATACATTATTAACGATAATGCGTAATACGAACCGGATATTACAAAAGACGTAATAAATAAAAGTATACCCAAATTTGCAAGTATTTTGGTGTGACTTTTCATGTAATTTGCAATTGTTAATACCAATATTCCTAAAAATTCAATACTGTTAAAGTGAATTATAGCGCCTAAATAAAGCATGGATATCCAAAAGATATCATAAAATTTCTTTCCTCTTAATTCAAAGTATAGTCCTGCAATTATGCAAAAAAAACCATAAATATATTCTATGCTCATAGTATCATCATTTTTGGGGATAATTCAATAATCTATATTTATTTATACTTATTCGTAAGTTTTCATTTTTAATTTATTTTAATTTATTTTAATTTATGATTATATCTGCTAAAGTTATCATGTTACATTATAATAAATATATGCTAAAGTTATATTCAACTTTAAATTGTTTAAATTGTTTAAAATAGTTAATATATCTAAAGTAATTAAAATAATTACGAAATATTCTTTTTTTGTATTATGATTATTATTCGAGGATATTACTTTATAAATGTATTATAATATTATGTATCTAGGACTATATATAGTTTTAATTGTATCATAACTATTAATTAAATTAAAAAAATTAAAACCTTTAAATTCTAAAATATCTAAAAAATATTAATTAAAAATTAATTAGGATTTTAAATACCCGTTTTTTATATTGTTGTTATGTTTGCATTCGATAGTCTAATATATGGCGTAGGTAATATATATTATCATAAATATATATCATATTAATTATAGTGAATTTATGTTACAAGGTGATACTTTGAGACGAGGACAAATATCTCTTGAAATGATAATTATTACCTTGGTTGTATTAGGTTCTGTATCAATATTAGGATATACATACATTAATGGAGTTGAAGAAACATCTGCCATCTTAGCCAATACCTCTGTAATAAGTGGTTATTCCGTGGGTGGCCCCAGTAACTCTAGTAATATAGATACTGGAGACCCTAATGAAACCGATGATAATGATGAAGATTCTGACTTAGATCCAAAAGAAAAATATGAAGGTCAGATACGAATTAAAAATTGTTTAATATATAGCCCCCTTTCGTCAAATTCTAATTTCCAAGCGACAGATACTTATGGTGTCATTTATACGATACAAGATGGGGATTTAATAGCTAGTGATGGTTCGTCAATTAGGTATTTTGGTAATCATTACATACTTTATGATATTAAAAAAATATCCTTAGATCCATTATACAATAAAAATTACCAAATTGCAATAAATAACAAAAAACTAAAGGATTACCAAGAAAGAAGTTTTGAAGCCACTACTTACTCAGAAGATGGAATCTTACATATTAAAGTATTCAATAACGGAGATATTATATTGTATACTTTACCGCATGATTATGATGGAATACTTGAATTCCAAGAATAAAAACTTTTAAATTCTATTTTTTTAACTATTAAATAGTTAAAATTAAATTTAAAATCATTATATTTGATTATTTTTTTAATATAAGTGATATTATCCAATATATAATTTTAAATTAAACATTTTGCCATTTAACTTACTTAATTCATATTATTTTTATTATTTTTTCCAAATTTTTTTATTTAGATAGGTATTTATACCGAAAAGTCTTATCTTAGTACTATTATTTAGGGATTACCTAAATATTAATTTACATTAGTAAGAAATTACTTTACACACAGGTGAACTTATGACTAATTACGACTTGAATACTACACCGATTCCCAAATTAATAGCTCGGTATAGTATCCCCGCGATAATTGGATTCGTAATTAATGGAGTATATACCATTATAGACGGTATATTTATAGGTCATTGGGTGGGTTCTGAAGCTATTGCGAGCATTACACTCTCGTTCCCGATAAAATTAATGATATTGTCTTTTGCAATTATGATTGGAGTAGGAGCTTCTGCACATATATCTATTAGTTTGGGCAAACAGAACCCTAAAAAAGCTGAGGAAATATTTAAAAATGCTTTTTGTATTTTATTACTCTTAGGCGTAGTCCTAACAGTTGTTGGATTATTGGCAATAGAACCATTACTATCGAGCTTCGGAGTCGAAGGAAATTTATTGAATTTATCGTTAACTTACTTAGGCATTGCACTTATTGGTTCAATGGGTTCATTATTTAACGTCGGACTCGAACCCATCATTAGAAACGATGGATTCCCACAAAAAGCTATGAAAGTAATGATTATATGTGCCTTAGTAAATATCGTATTTGATGCATTGTTTATAATTGTATTTCAATGGGGGGTTGCAGGTGCAGCAATTGCCACATTGATGGGGGAAACACTCGGAGCAATAATATTTTTGCATCACTTTATAACAAAAAAATCTAACTTAAAAATAGAAAATTTAGGTTATCGAGTGAAAAATATACTTAATTTTAAAACATACGACAAAAATATTTTAAAATTAGTACTTTTAACCGGTATATCGCCATTTGTAATGGAATTTTCTTCTGCAATCGTTTCTTTGGTTTACAGTACCCAATTCTTAAAATATGGCGGTTCTTTGTACGTTTCCGCATTCGGTATTGTTATATACTTATTTATAATCCTATTTATGACTGTTATGGGATTATGTAGTGGTGTACAGCCACTTATAAGTTATAACTATGGGGCTAAACGATTTGACAAGGTAAAAGAGATATTAAAAATCACAGGGGCGTTATCTGCCGTTATAGGTATAATTTCGTTTATACTATACAACCTATTCCCTACGTATTTAATTAACATATTTAATTCCACGGACATGGCGTTAATTGAAACTGCTACGACAGGATTAAGCATATTTTCATTTGCTACATTAGTATTGGGGCCAGTATTCTTAATAATCATCTATTTCCAATCTGTAGGGGATAGTAAAGTAGCCAATACATTAGCAATATTCAAATCTTTTGGATTTGTACTGCCTTTATTATATATATTACCAATGTACTGGGGCGTTATAGGTGTATGGTATGCAGAACCGCTTTCTGGACTATTAACATTGATTACAGGTTCTTTCTTTATACATAGAGCCTTTAAATACCAGTTAAAAGAAAAATAATAATTAAAATAATAATTAAAATAATAATTAAAATAATAATTAAAATAGTAAATAAATAAAATATACCAAAATAGGATAAATTTAGAGTTTGAATATAATACTTAAAATAACTCTAAAAATTTTTTATTTTTTTTCATTAAATATTTTTGGTGATATTCTTCAGCCTTATAAAATTCTCCAGCTTTTCTAATTCGTGTAACAATCTTTTTATCGATTTTCATGTCCTTAAGGGTGTCTTGCATTTTTCTTAAAGACTTTTTAGCTAATTTATACTGTTTTTCCGTCGTGTAAAATATTGTAGATGCGTATTGCTCGCCTCTATCCCATCCTTGCCGATTTAGGGTGGTGGGGTCGTGATTAATCCAAAATGTATCTAATAAATCCCCGTAATTGACTATGTTTATATCATAAATTATGGTAACTACTTCGATATGTCCTGTGTCACCTTTGCATACTTCTTCATAAGTCGGGTATTTGGTTTTACCGCCCATGTATCCTACTTCAGTATCTAAAACTCCCTCAACAGTTCTAAATAATTCCTCGGAACCCCAAAAACAGCCCATTCCAAATATTGCAATATCATAATTCGGATTACTTATTTTTAAGTTAGTTTCAACACCCATATAATCACCCGCACCATGTGTATATTAACAACTTAACAAGATAGGTATTGGCTAAATAAATTAATTATGTGGATTAAGTTAATTTAAGTATATTATATTAAATTAAGTATAAATTAAGTTATATTCAAAATAATGGATGTACTTAAAATTAATTAGTATATATTCATATATATATTTATGAATCCATACTTATAAATAGATATTTTTAGCTAAATTGGACAACCTTAATACTTACAATACTTTATCCGTAATAATGTACATATAAATAACTTAGACAATAAATAATTATTATCTATAAAACTAATTTAACTTTATTTAATTCATTATTTAATTCAATTTAAGATATTTGATATTTGATATTTGATATTGATTTAAAATAGGGGTGAAAATTTGAACAATGATGTTGATAGTGGTAAAATTAAGGAATACGATGAAAATGATAAATTAATCGAGATTAACGAAAATAATAACGAGGATAAATGTAATAAAGATACTAAAGATAATATAGATAATAAGGATAATGCGGATAATTTGGATAATTTGGATAAAGATACGGAAACTATTGAAAAAATGCAACCAATAAAAACAAAACCAAACACTGTTGAAGATTTAGCTAAAATCAAAGAAGAAATAAAAAGTAGCCTCAAAGAAGAAATAAATGTCATATATTACTTTTCGGGCACCGGTAATTCTTATTATGTTGCAAGAGAGCTCGCTAAAGTACTTTCAAACAAAAATAACGGCAATGAGGATGAAAATAGTAAAGCTAATAACACTAACACCAAAATTATTCCCATTGCAAATGAGATAAAAAAAGAGCAAATAACCTGTGGTTCCGATAAAATCATATTTGTATACCCAGTTTATGGTTTTGGAGTACCCGAAATAGTTGAAAGGTTCATAAAACGTTTAAATATCGAAAGAAACCCTAAAATATATAGTATAGCCACTTGCGGAAAAATGGCAGGAGGTGTCCATTACCACGTAGATAAATTGTTAAAAGAGAAAAAACAACAATTAAATGCAGGTTATACGATTCAAATGCCTAGTAATTATATTTTAGCGTTTAATGCACCCGCCCAATCTAAAATAATAGAAATTTTAGATGATACGGACATAAGAATCAAAGAATTAGGAACTTTAATACAATCTAATGAAAAAAATGATGCAATGGACTCACTAATTGCTAAAATATCAACTGGAGCATTCTATCCATTCTGGAAAAAGAGCCTGTATAAATTTGATGAAAAGTTCAAAATATCAAAAGCTTGTAATCTTTGTGGCACCTGTGTTGAAATCTGCCCGGTTAATAATATAGAGATAGTAGATAACGAAAAATTGGAAAATAACGATAGAATAATCTATAAACATAAATGTCAAGAATGTATGGGTTGTATACAGACTTGCCCAACTCGTGCTATTATATATGGAAAGAGTGCTAAGAGAAAAAGCTACTTTAACCCACGAGTTGAGATTAAGGAGTTAATTGAAGCCAATAACGGGATAATAAAGCATTAAGACATTAAAATATATTATATTTTATTTTATTTTTTTAAATTTGAAATCATATTATAAATGTTACTATTAGTATTATTATTAGTATTGTGTCATTATAGGGGGTTGGCTATCATGGGATTTACTAAAAATTTGAAAAAAATGTATTTAAATGGTCAAATGGGTGTTAATGACGAAAATATGGAAGAATTAAACAAAATATATAATATAATTAATTTAAATAATAACCATAATCATGATGCTCCCAAAAATAGCATGTATGACAAGGCAATTTTATCAAATATCTTGGAATTTCAAAATTTAAATATCGAATACACCTTTGAAAGGGGAATAGTATTTGCAATTATTACGATACTATTTTTGGGGCTTGCAAGTATCTCGATTACCAATATACTAACCATTATTTCCGCACTATTACTTGGAATTTATGGCAGTCTATTGTATCCAGTATATTCGATTATGTTCTTACTATTGGTATTGTATCTAGCTTATACGAATAATTTGTACAATAAATTTATAGTTGGTATATTTATCGCTTCAATATTGTTCAATTACTATTTGTATTATATATTTGGATTTTTGGACTCAGTAGTCCTTTATTCTGCCTGTATTGGAGGTATATTGGCAATAATGACTTATGTATATCTCAAATATAGGTTAATTTCAAGAGATAAAATATTAGCATACCATACTATAAAATCACTATTTAAGCTAAATTTACCTATTGAAAGTAGTTTACGATATAAAGTAGCCATTTGCAGAGAATATGCAAAAATAACTGCGATGTTATTGAATAAAGCAGGTTTTAAAGATATATATTACTTTACGATAATTGGACACGTTGCAACCGGCTTAAAATTAAATAATAAATACTATGTATTAGACCAAAGGCTACCCATACTATCATTAAATGATTGGTTATATAAGGTCGGTCGTAAAAATGTAGACGCTTATAAGTTAAAATTTATAGACGTTACTGATTTAAACAATATGAACCATATGAACCGTAATTTGGATTCTAAAAATCCGAATCATGACGAATATTTGAAAATAGAATTAGAAGACATAAATACGATTTATAGAGATTATGACCATGATGCAAATTTATATCGAGAATTAAATTATGATGATATGTCAAATAAGCTTTTAAAATTATTAAATTGTAATCCAAAACCAATTTTAAATAAAAAGCCAGATTTTAACATTACCTTGAAGTACTATATTCGTGAAATTGATGAGGTTATAGAATACAGCATTTTAAGAATGCTTTATTTGGAAATTGGGAAAAAATTTGGAAGTAACATCTCTAAAATATCAAATATCGAAATATTTAAGAGTGAAATCAATAAAAATGAATTATTAATCAACATATGGATTAATAATAAAGATTATACCGAATAAAAAAAGAAATAATATTATTTTTTTAATTTCTAATTTATAAATTATAAATTATAGTTTATAAATTATAGTTTATAAATTATATATTATAGATTATATATTATGGTTTATATTTTATATTTTATCTTTTTTGGCGTTGAATTCTTTGTTTTAAGATACATGGACCGCCCCTATTTCCACCGATTGGGTGTTTTGGGGTTCCTAAACAATTCATACATCTTGCCATTACGCCTGCACCCAGTGCTAAACCATCCTCAACAAATACGACGTGGTCGTTTGGTTCATCCCATATGTTCAAAGATTTTAGCATTTCGATTAAAACCTCAGGTTTTTCCCCGGTTATACCTGCCCTTCCAGTTATACCTACTGCAGACTTTTCATTAACTAAACCATTGTCTTTAGCAATTTTTATGACCCTACAAGCCACTCTAGCAGATACTAAATCCAAACAGTAAAGTAATGTGTTAATATTTGATTTTTCGTATAATTCTTTACCAATGGATTCTAATTTTATTAAATCACTACCGTTTTCCCCTACATCACACCCGATTAAGTAAGTACCTGCTTTTTCAGCGGCTTCTGTATCCAATGGTACTGTACCGTATCTTGTACGCCCCATAGGTACACGTTCAACGCTTACAATTTCATGAACTTTGTCAGAGTATTCTTTTGCTAGTTGTTTATTTACTTTACCAGTTTTATTTTTGATATCTAAAACGGCTCCACCTTTTTTACTTACGAGTCCAGTACCCCGAACAAGTGCGTCAGGAATGGCGCCCGCTAAACCACATAAATTACCGACAACTTTTGCATAAGGTAATTCATCATTTATAACCCTACCTGCGAGTGTGGTACCGAAATCAATGGATATACATGGGTTTCTAAAGTCCACATTTGTCCATTTTGAACCAGATTTTAAACCTGCAGTTACCAATTCCCCTTCCATCTCGTTTGCTACGGCTTCCTTACCTTTTGGAGGTACTACACCAGTTACTGCACCATCAAACATTACTTTATCAACTAAACAGTAATCCTGCAATTTTTCTGGGAGTTGCTTTTTAGTCATGATTGGGGTCATCTTTGAATTTGGAATTCCTGCGTTTCTGCAACCTTCGGCAAGTGCAACTATCATATTTCCAACTTCCTCAGGAGATGCAAAGCCTGCAGTAACCCCGGTACTTCTAACTACGAAATGAATATCGTCAGGTGTTAAATGCGCCTTTTCTAAAGCTCCTAGTAATACATCCCTAACCATATCGGATACAGCTTCTTTGGTTAATTCTATGCCCCAAATTGTAGTACCGAATACATTTTCGCCTTTATTAGGGCCTCTTACGTCCCTGGTCATTCTTACATCTTTACTTACTAAGTAGGTAATACCTTCTTCCATATCCGTTGCTGTTATAATCGCTTTGGTGGTCGTATTACCTAATTCAACAGAAGCTACAACATAATAAGGTTTTACGTGTTGATTTGGACCCACTTGTCGGGGATTTAAGTCCATTAAATCAACTGTTTTAGACATTGAGTAATTTACTTTTTTAGATTTGTTAAATATGGATTTTATAGAGTCCATAATACCCATAGTATCACTTCCAAATACCGCTATATAGAAAATAAAATAATTAGAAAATTCTTAATTCTTAATTCTTAATTAATCGTACATAATCAAATAAGGTATACTTAATAATTTATATTTAAGTATATACTTAAACGACAATAATATATAATAACATAATAAAATAGGTTTAAAAAGTATAAATATCTATTTAATTTAATTTTAAAATAGTTACATTAAAAATCTTAAATTAAAAATCTTAAAATATTGCCGATTTATAAAATTAGAGGGCGATGAATAAATTTAATTCAATAGATTTATATACGATAAGCTACAGGAATATATTTGCACATATGTGTAAAACATTTTGAAATACTCCAAAATGGGATACATATTTGTGTATGCTATAAATCTATAAGTATGGTAACTATATATACTTATATAATATGCGACACCCAAAACAATTAAATAATTTTAGAGACGTAAAATAATAAATACCTAATTATTAAAGAGAGAACTTAAAACTGCTTTTGCAAAATTATTAACTATCTAATAGCATAATAATACCTCAATATCTATATGCTATATCTTAAATTATGTACTTAAATTAATGTATTATGTAAATATACTTAATGTATTTTGAGTTATATATTGTACTATGTATGTCTGTATAGTCTATTCTATTTTATTTTAATTTTTTTTATTAGTTAATTAAATTAATCAATAATTAGCTAGTTAAATTAGTTAATTAATTAGTTAATTAAGTAGTTAATTAAGTAGTTAACTTAAGGGTAGTTAATTTATCACCTGATTTATTACTTGTTTTTGATTTATTACTTGTTTTATATTTGTTTAACATTGTATGACTATTTTAATTTTATATAGTATAATTACATATTATATATCAAATTACGAATTATGAATTACGAATACAAATAATAATTAAAATTTAAAGATGAGATAACATGAATAAAGAACTAAAAAACGAAAATGATGACGTAGAAAATTCAGAAGATGTAAATGGGGATATAGATATTTCCAAATTAAATATAATTGACGAAGAACTTTTAAATTCCTCTTTAGAAGGTATTTCCTACAAAAAATCTTTAGAATTATGGGATTTAGATTTAGATGTGTTATTGAATACAACAAATAATTTAAAAATTATCTGTGGAAACAGTAAAAAGCCAAAAATGGATTTATGTTCGATAATAAATGCAAAATCTGGCAAATGTACACAAAATTGTTCATTTTGTGCTCAATCTATCCATAATACCTGTGAGATAGATGAATATGGATTAAAAACCCCTCGGGAAATAGTAAAAAACGCAAAAGGAATGAAACAATACTGTAACAGATACTCGATAGTTACGAGTGGTAAAAAGGTATCTGACGAAGAATTTGAAACAATTCTCGAAACATTAGTAAGCATACAGAAAGAAACAGGATTAAAAACTTGTGCGTCATTAGGTATACTCTCAAAAGATCAAATAAAAGCTTTTGCAGAAAACGATATACGATTACATAATAACTTAGAAACTTCAAAAGAGTACTTTGATAAAATTTGTACCACCCATGGCTATGAAGATAAGTACGAAGTTACGAAAAAAGCCAAAAAATACGGGGTTAGCGTATGTAGTGGCGGTATTTTTGGTCTTGGCGAATCTAAAAAGGATAGACATAGTATGATATATGATTTAAAGGAACTTGGTGTAGATAGTATAGCATTAAACTTGTTAAATCCTATTAAAGGTACTAAAAACTATGAATTAATAGATAATAAAGTTTATACGCCAATTGGGGTTATAGAAGCATTGAAATCCATTGCAATTGCGAAAATAATTTACCCGCAAAGTAGTGTAAGGCTATGTGGCGGTAGAGAACATGTCTTAAGAGATTTGCAAAATTTAGCATTTTATTCGCTTGACGGTCTTATGGTGGGTAATTATTTAACCACTGACGGTCAAAGTCCAGATAAGGATATAAAAATGTTAAAAGAAATGGGTTTTGAGATTTAATAGTGATTAATATCCAATAATCAACAAAAAACTAAGTGAAAATAAAAAAAAAATTTAATTTATTTATTTATTTATTTATTTTATAGCATTATTTTATAATATTAGTTTATAATATTAGTTTATAGCATTATTTTATTCCATAATATTAATTTTTTATTTTTTATTTATTTTATTTATTTATTTTATTTATTTTTACCATTCTTAAGTTTCATAGAATAGTAGCGAACCATAAAAGTCGTGCGGTAGTGTGTAAATATAAACACCGTATTGCGGGTATATTTTAACATCCACCGTACCATCTTCGTTTATTGCAGTGGCTAAATACCTATTTGTACCATAATCGTCGACTAAATCCGTGTTATTTAATTTTAACACATAATTAGCTTGAGGTAATGGTTGATTAACGTTATCTATTGGTTTTACCATGAAATATTTAATATTATGCAATCTGTAAACTACACCCGTACTGCCCGGAACACTTGTATCGTTTCCTATTAATTCCGGCTGAATGGTTCCGTTACTCTGGACTAAACCATCACTATTTAATGTATATGCAACACCGTTTGTATCTACGGCCATAAAACCCGATTCATAAGCAGTTTGTGGGTTCGAAGGGTCGTAAATCCAACACGCACCTATACGCACATTACCAACTAAGGGACCCAAAACGGTTTTATTTGTAGCATTTTGAACGTCTCCGGTTGAATAACCACCTAAAATATCAATATTGCTTAAAATTCCCGAGCTTTCGGCAACGTCATTTAAAAATATATATGCCAAAATTGATGCAGAAAGTAATATGACCAATAGTAGCAGTATTAACTCCAAAGATATTTGCCCCTTTTTGGATTTTTTTAATAGATTTAGTTTCAAAATGTCACCCCTAAAATATTATAACATTTTTAAGGTTTTTAAGGTTTTTAAAGTCTTATAACGTAATTTTTTCAACTTAATGAGGCGTTATGTAGATTGAAATTTAAAAATAGTTACTATTAATTTATAATATTTGGTCGTTGATATTATCTATATATTATCCATTATATTACCTACATATTGATTGTATTTCTAGGAAATATAGTTAATTTGATTTTTTATTCTATGATATTATTTATAAAATTATTACTATATTAAGTAAGTAGATTAATTTTTACAAAAAAACAAAGCAAAATATCGATAGTTTGTAACTTAAAAAATAATTTAAAATAATTTAAAGTAACTAAAAATATAGTTATATAGTAATAATACATAATAATAACCTTAAATAGCACTTTCAAAATAATTTAAAGTAACTAAAAAAATAAAACACGTGACCAATATGGATAAGACCACTAATAAAATTAATAATAATACCACTACAAACGGGAAAAAATTAGGAATTTTTACACTTACGGGACTTATTATAGGTCCATTACTAGGCTCGGGAATCGTAATAATGCCCCCATTAGTTTATGAAACACTCGGGGATTACTCCGTTTTTGGTTGGATATTTATGATGATACTAAGTGGAATTTTTGCATATATTGCAAGTAAATTATGTATATTATTCCCTGGAGACTCCGGTTTAGCGGATGTTGTTGAATATTCTTTTGGAAAATCATTTAGGAATTTAACAGCTACATATTTGATAGTTTCAGCATTTTTGGGACCTGTTATAATACTTATGGTTTCAGGCGAGTACCTATCAGCTTTAATTTCAAACTGGGGCTTGTCCCTACCACCTGAGTTTTATGCACTGTTATTGCTTTCTTTAGCGTTTATAACCCTTTTAAAAGATATTGCACAGGTCGGTAAGATTTCTACGATATTATCTAGTATTATAACTGTAGTATTGTTAGCAGGAGGGTTGTTCACAATTGCATTCTATCGAAAGGACCCAGTATTTGTACCTACAGCAATAACGAGCTATGATATAGGTCATTCGTTCTTAATAATGTTCTGGTCAATTTTAGGATGGGAAATTTTAGGAAATTATAGCTTAGAAGTAGAGCACCCTAAAAAAATAATACCAAAATCGGCTTTATTGGCGGTTTTAATTGTTTCATTAGTTTATGTCGTTGTTTCATTTGCGATACAAACCATAGACACGAATTTAGTAAATCCTCCAAATATGGTTTCTATGCTATCGGTGATTTTATATCCCCTATTCGGCGATAGTGCAAATGCTTTATTGACAATAACCGTTACAGGGCTTTGCTTCTGCTCATATATGATGATAATAGGTGGAGTTAGTAGATTAATAACTTCTCAAGCGTTAAATGGGGCTTTCCCTAGTTTTTTGTGCAAACCATTGTCCTTGCGGAATGAAACAAATGTCCCAGTAGGCGGTATTGGATTTTTGTTTATTGCGAATATAGTGACAATAGGAATACTTGCTTTCAATTTATTAAGCTTAACAGACATAATTACGATGACAAACGCCTTTTTAATTGGTAATGCCTTGTTGTCATTATTAGCATCTATAAAAGTATTTAAAAATAGCCTTCCACGATTTGGTGCAATATTAATTTCCATTTGCTTCTTTATTATGCTAATGTACTCATCGCAATGGGTTTTGGGTATTTTAAGCTTGTTTTTAATAGTTGCATTAATTAATTGGTATTTGGATAGAAAAAATAATTAACTAAAAAAATAAAAATAAAAATTTAATAAAATAAAATATTAAAAATAAAAAACTAATATTATAAAATAATGCTATAAAATAAATAAATAAATAAATTAAATTTAGATTAATTTAATTTAAATTCTCTTTTGCCCATTTTTCGCCTGCTTCTAATACATTAACGTTCATAGGTATTAATTTAGGCTTTTTAGCAAACGTTTTTTCAATTGCACTAACAAAAGTCTCTTTTGTTAATCCTGTTGTATTTAATGCCATGATTACGCCCAACATAACCGTGTTCATAGCTCTTTCATTACCCATTTCTCTTGCAAGTTTTAAAGCAGGTACGCTTATAATTTTAACATCTTTTGGAACTTCCAAATTTAATTCATTGATATTTCCGATGTTTTCATCACATAATATGATTCCGCCTTCTTTTACATCTTTTGCAAAGCTTTCTAATGACGGCCTATTGAATGCAACCAATAAATCAGGAGCATAAACTACTGGTGAACCGATATCCTTTCCAGAAATTACAACGGAACAGTTTGAGGTTCCACCTCTTTGTTCTGGACCGTATGAAGGATACCAAGACACATTGTTTCTTGAACTACAAGCTGCTTCTGCAAGAGTTAAACCCATGCTTAAAACACCCTGACCACCGAATCCTGCAATTTTAACGTGTTTTTCATTGAACTCTGGGTCATATATAGCATTTTCTGCACCGTTCTCAACTTCAAATATGTTATTCAAAGATTCAGTTGAGAAATCACTTTCTGGTCTGTTATAAGGTACTGCTTCATCGTAGTTATCCCTATATACGCCCAATGGGAATTCTTTTTCCATTTGCTCGTTTATAAATTCTTCTGCCATTTTACTATTTTGTTTTAAGTTAGTTGGACAAGGGCTCAATATTTCAATGAATGAATAACCTTTTCCTTCTTTTTGGATAGTTAAAGCTTTTTTAATGGATTGTTTTGCTTTCCTAATGTGTCTAATGTCTGATACGGACACTCTAGCAATATAAACCGGTGCTTTTAAATTATTTAATAATTCACACATGTGAATTGGGTATCCCGTATAATCTGGATCCCTACCGTTTAAACAGGTGGTTGTTTTTTCTCCAATTAAAGTTGTTGGTGCCATTTGACCGCCAGTCATTCCATAAACAGTGTTGTTTACGAAAAATACTGCCATCTTTTCGCCCCTATTTGCAGCTTGCATTGTTTCGTTTAAACCGATTGAAGCAAGGTCACCATCTCCTTGATAGGACAATACGATGGAATTATCCTGAGCTCTTGATACACCCGTACCAACTGCTGGAGCCCTACCGTGTGCTACTTGAATGTTTCCGCAGTTAAAATAATAATAGGCAAATACAGCACAGCCCACAGGACTAATCATTACACATCTGTCCATTATATCTAGTTCTTCCATTGCTTCGCCGATTAATTTATGTATAATTCCGTGACCACATCCTGCACAGTAGTGGGTTGCTGTTGGTGCTGAACCGCCTTTTCTTGGGAATTCTTCTAAAAGCCCTTTTGGGTTTCTTATTACTTTTTCGTTAGGTGTTTCGCACATATTTTCTGTGTTTGTCTTCATAATTTCCCCTAATTATTCATTCGTTATATTATTTAAATTAAATTGTAAATATTCTTGTTTTATCAGCTTATAATTGTAATATAAGTCTAATATAAGTCTAATATACTATAATATAAGTTTAATATAATATACCATAATATAATTATATTATAATTAGAATTATTTCCTAATTTCTACCATTATTTTTTCAATATCCATTAATTTACCGCCCATGCTGTTAACTAAAGATACTGGTTTATTGCATTCAATAGCAAGTTTTATATCTTCCATCATTTGTCCGTTACTCATTTCAACTGAAATAAATCTTGTTTCAAACTCTTCTCTATCTGCTAATTCTTTTAATCTATCTTTTGGGAATGGATATAATGAAATAGGCCTAAATAATCCTACTTTTAAACCTTCCTGTCTTGCAGTATCTACAGCACTTTTCGCGATTCTACTGCTGATTCCGTAAGATACTAAAATAATTTCAGCATCTTCAACCATATATTCGTCGTAAAGTACTTCGTTAGCCTCTACTTTAGTGTATTTTTCTTGTAATTTGTAGTTAAATTCTTCCAACTGATCAAAATCTAAGAAAATTGAAGTTACTAAATTATCCATTGTATCTTCTGTTCCACATACTGCCCAGGATTTATCTATTTTTGGCTCAACTGCTGTTTCAGGGAATTGTAACGGCTCAACCATTTGACCTAAAACACCATCTGCTAAAACTACAACTGGATTTTTGTATTTTGTTGATAATTCGAATGCTTTCATTGTAAAGTCGCACATTTCCTGAACTGAATTTGGTGCCAATACTATGTTTCTATAGTTTCCGTGACCGCCACCTTTAACAACCTGGTTGTAATCACCTTGTTCTGGACCAATGTTTCCTAAACCAGGTCCTGCCCTCATAATATCCACGATAACGCAAGGAAGTTCCGCACCGGCTAAGAATGAGACCCCTTCTTGTTTTAAACTGATACCCGGACCTGATGAAGCTGTAAGGACTCTGTGTCCTGTTGAAGCTGCACCATAAACCATGTTAATAGCCGCTTCTTCTGATTCAGCTTGTACGAACTTTCTTCCTACCATTGGGAAGTATTTTGAAGCTTCGTGTAATATTTCACTTGCTGGAGTGATTGGGTATCCAAAATAACAGTCACATCCTGCGTACATAGCCCCGATAATTACTGCTGTGTTTCCTTTTATTAATTGAGTAGCCATATTTTACCTCTATGCAATTAATTAAATTATAATTGTTTAAATCGTATTTTTATATAGTTTAATTTAATATTTTGTAATATGTAGTTTATTTTTTAGTTTATTTTTTTAATTCAATTTTAATTCAATTTTAATTTATATTTTTTCTTATTTTTTACATTTAAGTGGTATGTGCACTTCAATTGCTAAAGGCTCTGGGCATGTGTAGTAACAGTTAGCACAACCTGTGCAACCTTCGCCAGTGTATTTTACAAAATGGTAGCCTCTTTCGTTGAACTCTTCGCTCATGTAAAGTACGTCTTTTGGACAAGCGATGATACATCTTTCGCACGCTTTACATTCTAATGTATTTATAACAGGGTATGGATTACTCATATTTTCACTCTTTAAGTTAGTATAGTAATTTTTAATATTTTTAATATTTTTAATATTCTTTAATTTAATTTATCATATTTAATCATTATAATTAATTTCAAGATATAATATAAAACCATTATATATAAATTTTAAGAAAATAAAGTTCATATTTCATGATTTTTTCAAAGTTAGTCCATCTTAAATGGGTTAAAAATTAAAATACTAAAATACTAAAATATTAAAAATAAAATTTTTAATTTATTTATTGTATTTTATTTTTTTATTATTAATTTATTTTTTTAGTTATTCGTTGCATAAATCCTTGTCTTTATGCCTTATACAGTTTCTTCTTATTTTTCCACTTATTGTTTTTGGCAATTCTTCCACAAATTCAACGATTCTTGGATATTTGTACGGTGCGGTCGTACTTTTAACGTGATTCTGCAATTCTTTCATCAAATCGTCTGAAGCCGTGTAGTCTTTTGCAAGAACGATTGTAGCTTTTACAACCTGCCCCCTAACTGGGTGAGGTACACCGGTTATTGCACACTCTAAAACTGCAGGGTGTGTCATTAAAGCACTTTCTACCTCGAAAGGACCTATTTTATATCCTGAACTTTTGATTATATCGTCTGTTCTACCTACAAACCATAAATAACCGTCTTCATCCTTCCAAGCTGTGTCACCGGTATGGTACACACCGTCATACCAAGCTGCGTTTGTTTTTTCTTCATCGTGGTATCCTGAAAACATCCCTACAGGTTTATTTTCTCTATCGGTTAGTACTACTATTTCTCCTTCTTCACCGATGTCACATTCTTCTCCAGCATAGTTTAACAATTTTATATTGTACATAGGTGATGTTTTACCCATAGAACCAGGTTTTGGCTCCATACCTGGGAAATTAGCTATTACTGCAACTAATTCGGTTTGTCCAAATCCTTCCATCAATTTTAAACCGGTGTATTCATAAAACTTATTATAAACTTCAGGGTTTAAAGGCTCTCCTGCAGTTACGGCATATTTTAAAGTTGAGAAATTATATTTTGTAAGGTCTTCTTTTATTAAAAACCTGTATACCGTAGGCGGTGCACAAAATGTAGTCACACCATGCTTTGAAGCTTTATCAAGCATGTGTTTAGCGTCAAATCTCTCATAGTCATAGACAAATACTGCTGAACCGCATATCCATTGACCGTAGAGTTTACCCCATAAACACTTTGCCCAGCCAGTATCTGCTACGGTATAGTGTAAACCATCTTCTTGGACATTTTGCCAGAATTTAGAAGTCAATATATGACCTAAGGGGTACAAATAATCGTGTTTTATTAATTTTGGGAACCCTGATGTACCTGATGAGAAATAACCTACCATTGTGTCTCCGTTTTCTGTTTCACAGTCCTTTGGCCTAACAAAATCTTCAGAAGTTTTTTCAAATTCTTCTCTGAAATTAAGCCAGTTTTCAACATCTTTATCTCCAACAGAAACTCTCTGAAACTTCAAATCGTCGCTAACTTCATTGTACGCTTCATCTACGTATTGTAAAACGCTTTCATCGTCTATACAAACAACCATCTTCATTTGAGCTTCTTCAACCCTATATACGATGTCTCTTGTTGTTAACATGTGTGTAGCAGGCAATGCCACTGCACCTATTTTATGGAGTGCTAGTATACAAAACCAGAACTCATAACGGCTTTTTAAGGTTAACATTACCACGTCACCTTTTTTTATGCCTTTACTCAAGAAAAAGTTTGCTGTTTTATCACTGTACTTTTTTATGTCCGCAAATGTGTATATTTTTTCGACACCTTCGTCATTGCACCAAACTAAAGCTTTTTTATCAGGATGTTCTTTTGCATACCTATCTACTATATCGTATGCGAAATTAAAGTTTTCTGGCACGTTTATTTTAAAATTTTCCTTAAAATCTTCGTATGATTCAAAATCTAATTTGTTTACATATTCTTTTAATAATGAAACCATAAATTCACCTTTTATATATTAATTTAATCAAAATTAATTAATATTAATGAGATTAATAGGATTAATTAAATTAATTTAAAAAATGAAGATAGTATTGACTATTAATATTTTTAAATATATTGATACTTAGATATTACCTATTTTATTTTTAAATATCTTATACTATCCATCTTCCTTTAAAATTAATTTTTAATCTTTTAATCGTTTTTTCCGTTTGTTTTTTTATGTTCTATTTTCTATTTTTTTATTTTTTTATTTTTTATTTCATTCGTGTTTATACAAGTAAATCTAAAAATTTAGCTTGTTTACCTTCTAAAGCTTCCATTGCGTGTTCATATGTTGAATCAAAGAACATTGAATCGCCTTCATTTAATACAATTTCATTATTATTAATGTAAACTTTAAGCACACCCTCAAGTACGTAGATAAATTCCTGACCCAAATGTGAGTTATCTGATGGTCTTGTGCCGTCTTCTCGCGGATCTACAGTTACTATGAACGGTTCTGCTTTTTTATGTGTTAAATTAGATGCTAAATTCTCGTATTTGTATTCTTTACGCCTATTTACTATTACGCCTTGATTCTTACGTGTTACGGAAAATATGTGCATTTTCGTATCCTTACCAGTCAGTAGTAGACTTAAATCTACATTAAACTTATGTGCTATTTCGCATAGCATGCTCGCTGGTATGTCAGCGTCGCCATTTTCGTAGGCACGATACTGTTCTGAAGTTATATGCAAATATTCTGCCATTTCATCAATGCTAATTCCTGTAATATCTCTAAACTCAATAATCCTTAAAATAATATCTTTAATATTGCTTTTCATTATAATCACCATTTGGTTTTGGTTTGTTTTGATTGTCTATTGTCTATGTTTATTTTATGTTTCTATGTTTATTTATGTTGATTAATCGATAACAATTGTAGTATACTATATATGTACCGTATATTTGGATAATATAGTATATTGCCATCTATGAATATAATAAAAAATATAGTATAAATAATTAATTATTCGGCAATTACTAAGTATTTGGTATTAAATTAGTATCTAGTCAGTATTTAAATACTGCAGAATTTAAAATAAAAAAATAACGAATAAACTAAAAATAATAAATGATAAAATAATAATAAAATAATAATAAAATAATAATAAAATAATAATAAAAAAGTTAAATTAACTTAGAATTAAATTAGTAAAGTGGTATAACCATTTTTACGCCGTTTATGTCATGTATGCCGGCTTCGACACCGTACACTTTTTCGATACTTTCACTATTAATGGTTTCATTGCCACCTTCTGCGTAAATATTACCATCTTTTAAAAGTAAAAATTTATCCGAATACTGTAAAGCAAGATTTAAATCGTGCATAACAATTATGGAGGTTATATTTTGAGTCCTTGAGATATCTTTAATAATTTTCATAACTTCAAGCTGATTTTTAAGGTCTAAATTGTTTGTAGGTTCATCTAATAAAATTACTTTAGGTTCTTGAACCAATGCTCTTCCGATGATCACTTTTTGTAATTCCCCGCCGCTTAATTCATTCGTGTTTCTTAAAGCGTGCTTTTCAAGATCCAAAAGTTTTAAAACTCTCTCGGTTATTTCTATATCATTGTTTGAAACTTCCCATTTTATGTGTGGTTTTCTACCCAATAGTAAAGTATCAAATACGGTCATATAATTACCTTCTGACCTTTGTGGGACATACCCAACTTTTTTGGCAAGATCTAACCTACCCAATGTATCCAAACTGTTATTATCAATCATAATGGTTCCTTTTTTAGGGCTTATGATTCTGTTTATACATTTTAATAAAGTACTTTTTCCAGCACCGTTTACGCCCAATATTGAAACCACTTGTCCTTCATCTACGTCAAATTGTATATTTTCAAGTATTTTAGAACATTTGTATTTAAATTCTACCCCATCTACTGAAACTATCATATCAATCTCCCAATAAAAAAATTTTGACATTTCTTATTTGTTATTTCCCATGCTTTAAATTTTAAATTTTAATTTTTTAGTTTTAATTTTAACCATACTGTTAATTAACTCAATAGAATTAACTTAATATTGAATTCAATTAAAGTTAAGTTATAATGTTATAAGTATAAGTGTAATAACTATTATTGTATATTATACATTAATACTTTTTATAATTTTGTATTACGAACAATACATAAAAATAATAATAGTAATATCCTTAACATAAAATATAATAAAAGGTAATAAAAAGATAATCAAAAGTAATAAAATAGAATAAAATAGAATAAACTAAAATAGAATAGAATAAAAAATAAAAAATTTAAGTATTACGTTAAGTAGTACCTTAAGTATTAATATTACAGTTATAATTATAAATTTTCAATTAATTCGAGAACCTTTTCTCCAAATTCTTTTGCAACTTGAGGCCCTTTTGCAGTTACGATATTTCCGTCAACTACAACGCCATCATTTGATAATTTTGCCCCTGCTTTTTTCATCTCTTCGATACTTTCATCATCTTCGAAAATAGTTGCATTCTTATCGTTTAAAACGCCTGCATGTGCCAATACTACCGGAGAAATACAAATAGCTGAAACAACTTTTTTATCGTCGTTAAATTCATTTATAAGTTTTAAAAGGGTTTCATTGTTCCACAAATAGTCTCTTGAACCTGAACCGCCCACTATTACGATTGCATTGTAATCTGACGATTTTACATCATCAATTGTTTTATTAGTGGTTATTTTACGCCCCAACATTCCCACGTGTTCGCCTAATTCATTAGAAACTACTTGTGTAGCAATGTTATTTTTACTTTGGAAAACTTGCAACGGTTCGAATAATTCTTCGTCTCTAAAGTCTTTTTGTGCAATTACTAGTAATACAGTCATTTAATCCCTCTTTATTATTTTTATTTTTACAATATGTATATTAATTTATTTTTAAACATTTATTTATGTATTATTATTTCAATTCAGTCCCTATTTTTATTTTTAGCTTTACGTTGAAAATGTATCGGAAATTATATATAGTAATACGATTAACTAATTTTTATTATTATTACCATACTACATATAAAATAAATATTACGAGTTAAACATATAATAGAGAATGGTGAATTATGGACGAAATATACCAAAAAGTTTTAGAATTCCACGGTCACGAATGTCCGGGAATTGCTACAGGATATAGGGTAGCAAAATACGTATTGGAAAACTTCAGTAAAGAATCTGAAGACGAAGAGTTAGTTGCTATTGTTGAAAATAACGCTTGTGGTGTAGATGCTATCCAAGTAATGCTTAGCTGTACCTTTGGGAAAGGTAACATTAAGTTTGTAGACCACGGTAAAATGGCATTTACATTTTACTGCAGAGAAACTGGTAAAGGTTTAAGAATATACGTCAAAGGCGTTGAAAGCGATGAAGAAAGAAAAAAATATAGTTACTATCTTGGAAGAGAATTGAATGAGCAAGAAGCTAAAGAATTAGCAGAATTTAGAAAAGATGTTATTGCAAGAATTCTTAAAGCTGAAACTGATGAAATCTTTAATATTGAAGAAGTAACAATTAAAGAACCTAAAAAAGCAAGAATATACAACTCTTTAGTATGTGAAAACTGTGGTGAATACTTTATGGAAATTAAAGGAAGAACCATTGACGGTAAAGTAGTATGTAAAGATTGCTTTAATAAAATAGTACATATGGAACAATAATAACTCTAATTTTATAATACTATCATTTTTTATTTTATTATGATACCTATTTTCATCAATTGTATCGAAATATACGTAAGTAAAATGATAAAATTTCATAGATAGTTAGTATTACGAATAATTTATTTGTGTTATTATTTCCCATATATTGAAAATAATGATTATTATATAATATAATGCTAAAATTTTGATTACGGAGGGTTATTTTGAAATTACCATCTTTTAAAAATAATTGTAAAAATATATCCAAGTTATCTGTGTTTGCAGTAATTATGGCACTTTTAATGGTAACAGTTAGCATGGCAGGCTGTATCGGAGGAGGTGCAGATGCAAACGTTGCAACTAATGGAACTGATAACGGAGATAAACAAGTTGGCGCGGATGTTTCAGGCGATTTAATAGAAATTGTAGATACGCAGGGAAGAACGGTAAAAGTACCTAAAACAGTGAATAGAATTGTTTGTTCCGGAGCAGGTGCTTTAAGACAAATATCATATTTACAAGCTACCGATTTGGTTGTTGGTGTTGAAACAATTGACCATGACAGCGCTTTTGGTAGACCTTATACTATTGCAAATTACGATACATTTAAAGAATTACCAATCACCGGATTAGGTGGCGGTAAAGACGTAGGAAATGGACCTTACCCAGAAGCTACATTAGTTGTACAACCTGATGTAGTATTCGTAGTAAATATTGATGCTACAAAAGCAGACAGTATTCAAGAAAAATTGGGCGTTCCAGTTGTAGTTTTATCATATGGCGATATAGTAGACTTTAAAGATGAAAAATTATTCACTTCCCTTACATTAATAGGTAAAATATTAGATAGAAGTGAAAGGGCTGAAGAACTCATTAATACATTTAAAGGATATCAAGCAGACTTAACCAAAAGAACTCAGAATATTACTGAAAAACCAACTGTTTATGTTGGAGGTATATGTAATAGAGGTTCACACGGAATAGACAGTACAAAAGGTATTTTCCCACCATTCGAAGCTATAGGTTTACATAACATCGTAACTAAACCAGGACACAGTTTTATTAATCCTGAAACATTGGTTGCTGAAAACCCTGACTTTATATTTGTGGATGAAGGTAGCTTTGAAAACATTGAAAAAGACTATAACGAAAACCCTGAGTACTATGCTTCATTAGGCGCGTTCCAAAATGGAAAAGTTTACTGTACCTTACCATATACATACTACAGTACTAATTACGGTACTGCAATAGTAGATGCGTACTATATTGGTAAAGTTGTTTACCCTGAACAGTTCGCAGATGTTAACCCAGAAGAAAAAGCAGATGAAATCTACACTGCAATCGTAGGTAAACCAGTTTACAGTGACATGGCAAAAACTTACGGCGGATTTGCTAAATTCGATGAACTTGTAAATAAAAATTAAAATAATTAATTATTTACTTTTTCATTAATTATTTTTATATTGGTTAATTAGATAAATTAATAAAATAAATTTAAATAAATTTAAATAAGATTAATAATATTAAATAAGATTAATAAATTTAAATAAAATTAATAAATTTAGTTTAAATTCTTTATGTTAAGAAAAGGGGTATTATGGACTCTAATAATTCAAACGATACAGTAAGTTTGTATAAAAAGAAAAATTTACAAAAAATAATCCTTGGATTAATTTTAATATTATTGTTAATAATCATAAGCATTTACTCGATATGCACGGGAGAATATCAGCTTTCGATTATGGACATAATAAATTCGATATTCGGAAACGGTAGCGTGGCTTCAGATTTAGTTATTTGGAACATTAGAATTCCTAGAGTTCTTGCAGCAACTGTTGCAGGGGTAAGCCTTGCTGTTTCTGGTGCTGTTATGCAGTGTGTACTTAGAAACCCACTTGCTTCACCATATACAATGGGTGTTTCACACGGTGCAATGTTTGGTGCGTGTGTAGCAATTATGTTATTGGGCGTAGGAAGTGCAGATAGTCACGGTTCAATTGTAGTAGATAATTTCCAAGCAGTTTCAGTATTTGCTTTCATTGGCTCATTAATTGGTGTCTTCGTTGTGCTAGGACTAGCAAAATTGCGAAGATTAACTCCAGAATCAATGATTTTAGCCGGTGTTGCAATGGGTTCCCTATTTACTGCCGGTACGACACTATTGCAATACTTTGCAGATGAAATGCAACTTGCGGCTATGGTTTATTGGACCTTCGGAGATTTAGGTCGTGCAGGTTGGACCGAAATAACAATTATGTTTGCCATTGCAGTTATTTCCATGATTTACTTTATATATAAGCGATGGGACTACAATGCCCTTGAAAGTGGGGAAGAAACAGCTAAATCAGTAGGGGTTAACACGGAAAGAACAAGATTATTAGGTATGGTGATGGCATCACTTTTAACCTCTATTTGTGTTTCATTCTTGGGAATAATCGGGTTTATTGGTTTAATCTGTCCTCACTTGGTTAGAATTGCAGTGGGTGGAGATTACAGGTATTTAATACCACTTTCTGCACTAGTGGGTGCAGTAATTGTAACATTCTCAGATTTGATTGCTACAACAATTATTTCACCGATAGTATTACCGGTGGGTATTTTAACCTCATTCTTGGGTGCTCCAATGTTCCTTTACTTATTAATGAGAATGTATAAGAAATAAAATAACAAAAAAAATAACAAAATTTATTTTTTTATATTTTTAATTTTATACATTATATTTTAGTTATTTTTTATATTTTAGTTATTTTTTATATTTTTAATTTTATTTTTAAGTCTAATATCAGATTTAGACTTAGTTTTAGATTTAGTTTTATTTTAATATTCTATTCTTTAATGCAAAATACGCAAATTATATAAACTTATTTTATATAGATATAATTATATTTTAATAGTGGTATTTCACAAAAATAGTTTTAATTTAAGTTACGACAAAAATTATTCTAATTAATAATATTATTAATATCATATAGTATCATATACTGATAAAATTTTATGGTGAATAAATGAGTAAAGAAACACAAAAAGTCAAAAAACAGGATAAGGACATATCATTAAATGACATGGATAGCTTGGAATTCTCCGAATGGTATGGTGAAATCTTAGAAACTGCTAAAATATACGATTTAAGGTACCCTATTAAAGGTTGCGGAGTATATTTACCATACGGATTTAAAATAAGAAGATATTCATTTGAAATACTTAGAGATTTGTTAGATACTACAAACCACGACGAAACACTATTTCCTATGTTAATACCTGAAACTTTACTTGCAAAAGAAGGCGAGCACATCAAAGGATTTGAAGATGAAGTATTTTGGGTAACACACGGCGGTAAAAACGAATTAGATGTTAGATTAGCTTTAAGACCTACATCAGAAACAGCTATTTACCATATGATGAAACAATGGCTTAAAGTTCACACTGATTTACCATTTAAATTATATCAAACCGTTAACACATTCAGATACGAGACAAAACACACAAGACCTTTGATAAGACTTAGAGAAATCATGACCTTTAACGAAGCACACACCGCTCACAGCACCAAAGAAGAATGTGAAGCTCAGGTTAAAGAAGGAATGTACGTATACAGTACTTTCTTTGAATCTCTCGCAATCCCAGTCTTAATCTCAAAAAGACCAGAATGGGACAAATTCCCTGGTGCAGAGTACACAACCGCTTACGATACCATATATCCAGACGGAAAAACTATGCAAATCGGTACCGTACACAATTTAGGTCAACATTTTGCTAAAACCTTTGACTTAGAGTTTGAAACTGCAGAAGGAGAAAAAGATTACGCTTACCAAACTTGCTACGGTATCTCTGACAGAGTTATTGCTTCAATTATTGCAATTCACGGCGATAAAAACGGACTCGTAATTCCTCCAAAAGTTGCGCCTGTTCAAATTGCAATGGTTCCTTTATTATTCAAAGGCAAAGAAGAAATGGTTCTTGAGAAAGCTAATGAATTATACGACAAATTGAAAAAGTTCGTAAGAATTGAGTTAGATACAAGAGATATTAGACCAGGACGTAAATTTAACGATTGGGAATTAAAAGGTGTTCCATTAAGAATCGAATTAGGTCCAAGAGACTTGGAAAATGACAAAGTAATGATATTTAGAAGAGATACAAACGAAAAATTCGATGTAGCTATTGAAGACTTAAATGCAGAATATCTCGCTGATTTAATGGAAACAGTGACATCAGATATGGCTAAAAAAGCTTATGACGCATTCTTAGGGCATATTGAAATATTGAGTATCGAAGGTATTGAAACTGAAGCATTAGCTGAAACCATCCAAGAAGCTTTAAACAATAGAAAAGTTGTATTAATTCCATTCGCTGAAAAATTGTACAATGAAGAATTTGAAGAGCAAATTGGTGCTTCAATACTTGGAGAATGCGAATTTGAAGGAACAAAATATATTTCAATTGCAAAAACATACTAAGTATGTTAATTATATGTTAATTATATGTTAATTATATGATAATATGTATCAATAGATTATTTAACATATAACTCTCTTTAATTTTAAATCAAAAGTAATATATTAGTTTAAAAATATAGATTATTATATAATACAAAGTACAGTATATAACAATAAATAAAATTTATAAGAAATTATTTAAAAATAGTTCAAAATATTTAAAAAAATTATTTAAAAAGACAGCGGGTGATTTTACAATGTCTGAAGAATACAAATACATGAAAGGTACTACAACAGTGGGTATTGCTTGTACTGATGGCGTAGTATTGGCAACAGATAAAAGAGCGACAATGGGAAATCTTATTGCAGATAAAGAAGCTAAAAAATTGTACCCTATCGATGAGTATATTGCAATGACAATTGCAGGTAGCGTTGGAGATGCTCAGTCACTTGTAAGAATTATATCCGCAGAAACAAAAATCTACAAAATGAGAACCGGTAACAACATGTCACCTTTGGCTTGTACAACCTTAATGAGCAATGTTTTACACGGAAACAGACATTTCCCATTAATGAACCAGCTCATTGTTGGCGGTTACGATGTTTGTAACGATGAACCACAATTATATTCACTTGATGCAGTAGGTGGTATTAACGAAGAAACAACCTTTACATCAACTGGTTCAGGTTCACCTACCGCTTACGGTGTTTTAGAAGCTGAATACGCTCCTAAAATAAAAACAGCAGGTGCTTTAAAATTAGCTGTAAAAGCCATATCCTCAGCTATGAAAAGAGATGCTTACTCAGGAAACGGAATTTCACTTGCTAAAATCGATAAAAACGGGGTAAAACTATACTCTGAAAAAGAAATCGAAGCCATTTTGAAAAAAACAGAAAAGAAATAATGAAATAATGAAATAATGAAATAAGAAATAAGAAATAATTAAATTTATTTTTTTAATTTTATTCTTCTTTTTATTCTATTTTAGTACATTCTATTATAATGTAGTATATTTTATTTTTAAATTTAATTTTAAAGTCAATATTAATTTTTAATAATTATCTACTCATTTTTTCACAAATTTTTTGGAACATTAACTCGGTAGGATCCTCTAAATCAGCCACTTTATTTTTAACGCCGATATTAGTTATTGCATAATCGATAATCTCGCTTAAATCGGTTGTATGAACCATGTTGCCCTTTTCGGTTAAATATTCATCTACACCGAGCAAAGTTTCTGGATAGCATGAAATTGTAGGAATACCCATTACCGCAGCCTCCCTATTCATTGTACCGCCCGCTCCTATCATCATGTTTGAAAAATGCAATAAGGAAAGTGCGTCTATAGTCTTAGGAATAATAATATTGTCATATTTTGAATAAACTTCCCTTTGTCTCCTAGTTCTTGGAAATACAACAATATTGCAACCTATTTTGTCAAGTAATTCTTCAATGATTTTTGGTAACAAATCCGTTTTTCCCGTGCAGTATGAAGAATTAGGACATGAACGTAACACGATTGTTGGTAATTCTCTATCAATATCTAATTCATAGAGTATAGCGTTATCAATCGGATATTTATCACTTTTAGACCGGGAATTTACATTTGCAACTTCACAGGTACCTTCAAACGATATAATATTGTTTATATCAAAATAAGAAATATTATTATGTTTTTGTATTTCATCTAACTTATTTTTTGTACCTATTGGACATATTAATTCGTCTATCAAGGGCAAAGTTAATTTATTTTGAGCTAAAGCTGTTTCGTTGTCCAAAACGAATATAGACGGTATATTTAATCCAAAAGAAACCCGGGGAAGTTCTACGGAGTGTTTAGCTATAGCTACCTTAGGCATATTTTCTTCCCTTGAAATGAATTTTGTAAGCTCCATTATCCGGTTTGTAGAATTTAAGAGCTTTCCACTTAAAGTACTTGAATGTTCCCCGAAAGAAATGTATTCATAACCGTAAATGTTTATTAAATCTTCTAAACTTTGAAATTTACGGGCTGTTAGTATATATTCTAATCCTTCTTTCTCTAACTTTTCTATTAGCCTTGAAAAGTAATGTATATGAGGGGAATTTGTTAAATCAATCCATACGTCAGTAGTCATTAAATCACCGATACTACATATAATAAACAATAAATCTGATAATATGATATAATATAATGTATATGTACAACATGAATACATGAATTATACAACATGTATAAATTTAGAAATTATTCGTAATTATTTACTAATTCAAAAATAATATATCCTAAAACCTAAAAATCAGAATAAAATTTTACAAATCTTTAATTTATAATTTTAATTTATAATTTATAATTTTTAAGTTATAATTATTAAGTTATAAGTATTATGCTATAAGTTTAAGTCTATGATTATGTACAATCCTCAATTTTAAATACTAAAATACTTTAACACGTTTTTAAAATATATTTTTAATAAAATAAATAGTATTGTTTATATATAATTATTTTCATTTAATACATATATCATAAAAAAAATAAAAATAGTATTAATTTTAGTTTTACGTGAAAAAATGGCATTTGTAGGAATAGACCACGGCACATCTGGCGTAACAACCTGTATCGAATACAATAACGGGGAAAAGAAATTCTTTAAGTTAAAAAGAACCGAACTTAAATCAAAATCAAAATCATACATAGAAGAATTAAAAAAGTATGTGGATTTAAAGGAAATTAAATTAATGGGTGTTTGTTATTCAATGGGGGACGGAATAAATAAAATAACAGACATACAAAAAGTTTTAAATCGAGGAGTTTTAAATCTTGAAGGAATCGGCGAAAAAGTGGGCGGGGGCACTATCGTATATGATGAAATAAAAGATTCTGGAATACCTGCGGTTTTAATACCTGGATTACATAAAAACATTGCTTCAATGGATAAAAGATTCAATGCACTCTACTCACATATTGCTTCACCTGAAAAAATATCTATTGTATACAATGCTTTTAAAACTTTTGACTACAGTGATTTTGTACTTTCGGATATTTCCTCAAATACTGTGACTTTGTTAATAAAGGACTGTAAAATATTTGGGGGCTTTGACGCTTGTGTTGGTGCTTCAGGTATTTTGCACGGTCCTTTAGACTTAGAATTAATTAGGGAAATTGACTTAGGTAAAATTGACGCCAATAGTGCTTTTTCAAAGGCCGGAGTAGTTAAAATTGCTAAATTATACGAAGGCGTTGAAGATACCAAAAAAGCCATAATGGGAAGATACAATATTGATGAAAACTGTAAGTTGGCACTTGATAGCCTTGTTTTAAGTGTTTGTATGGAGATAAATTCCTTAATGTTTTTAAATCCGTCAAATAAAGTTGTTCTAGCAGGTTCAATTGGAACATGGAAAGATGAAAAGGAAAATATCGATGTATCAATTATGATAGATGAAATGTTAAATAAAAATAAAGAAATTAAAAATAAGGATAACGTTAATAACATTAGTAGTAAAAAAATAGACATTTCAGTATTAGATGGCGAAAGTGCTGCAGAAGGAAGTGTTTTAATTGCAAAAGATATCTACAATGGTGCAAAAGATATTTTAGGCATAGAAATTGACTATTAAATATTATCCATTATAAATAGATATAATTGATTTAAACCTTATTATTTTTTATTTTTAGCCATATTATTCTATTTTAACATGTTTTTTAATATTTTTTAAAAATTTGAAAAAGAGAAAGTAAATATTTTTTTATTTTATTATATATTATTTTATTAATTTTATTTTTTACTAGTATATTATTATTATTATTATTATTATTATTATTATTATTATTATTAATAATATGTTACTTTGTAAGTATCACCATATCGTTCTACCAATAAAGGAAGACTTGGTTCTTCTTCCATTTGTCTAAAGTATTCTATGGCTACTTTGGTACCGGTTCTATCCGAACCTGCAATATAGTATACTGTATGGTTATTTATTTTTTGAATTTGAATGTATCCTTTCCCAACTCCTGGGTATTCATTAGTTATTCGCTCTGCAAATCTATTTTGGTACGTTTTGGCATATAAATTAACTACTGGACCGCCCACAATTACCATATCCGAATTAATGGTTATATTCGATATACTCATACCTTGAGTACGACATATGTTGTTAGTTAAATATTTACCATAGCCCACATCTATTTCAGAACCAGCAACTACTATGGAGTCAGCCATGAATGATGTTATCATCTTTGAAAGTTGTAATTGAGGACCCGAAATTTCGTCTACAATACCTGAGCCTCTACTACTACCTGAACCATAGGATTCTGATGGCTTAGAATCAGGAATTATAGATTCTAGTACCTTTTTGAAGATTACATCAATTTCAGGGTCTTGTACAACCGTTATTTCTACGATGGTATCATCAATTATTGTGTACCAACCTATGGTACTTCCCACATCGTTTAATTTTAATTCGTGAGTAGTAGCATTTTGTGTTGCATAAATACCTTCGATTTCTAAATCACCTTTTGGAATTTGGAATATTAAAAATCCTTTGTCGGCGGTAGTGTTTGCAATTATTTTAAGTTTTGATTTTAATTCGTTACCTTCTTTTTTAGTCTCTGAAGATACATTTGATACATTAAATCCTGCGTTCAATATAATTTTAATATTCTTCGTTAAATTTTTCGTGACGTTCTCCATTTGAGATTCTTCAGTGACATTTGAATAATTCATAGTTGATGCAACTTCTGCCACACTGCTTATATTTAATAATGTTTCATTTGTAACATTCACCGAAACATTTTCGAAATTTGGAATTACCAACGTTCTATTCTTTTTAGAATTTGTTTTATTATCCCTAATCTTAAATTTTATTTTCGTAGTTGTATACTCAGTATGATTTTCTGTTTCAATATCTTCGGTTTCGTTTTCAATTTCATCCCAAACTTCACTGCTTAAATTAATATTTCCAAGTTTTTCCGCTGTTGTAGTATTTATTACGTTAAAAGTTATGTTATCGTATCCTTTATTTCCAAATATGTCTAAAACTTCAAAGGAAACTTTGTAACTACCTGTTGGTTTATCAGAAGTGAATGTTATCCAATGTGTTAAACCATTTCTATTTGTAATATCCCAAGTTTCACAACCTTCCACGGTCACCTTTAAGGATTGATTATTCACTTTTATATTGTCATTTATATTACAAGTTAGATTTATGACTGTATTTGTGATATTTATACCATTTGGCAATATGTTAGCAATTATTACTGGCGATTCTGTATCGATCAGTACCGTATTAAACTTATCAATTGTAAATGTAAGTGGATTATCTTTTATTTTTTCACTTATGGTGACATTACTTATTCCCGTTCTTTCATCATTTAATAACGTACCGTTTTGTAATATTACTGCCATATGTTGCTTAATTTCTTCATCAGTCATTTCATACAATATTTCATCTACATTGTAAAATTCAATATTTGCAGATTTATTTTCAAACTTATTTTCGAAATCTGAAGTTTTTAATAAGGTCGTTTTCTGATTTTCAATTTTTATTAATTCATTTATGTTCTTTAATTGATTTTTGAAGTCTGTAGTCATATTAATTGAATCGGTAATTGTTAATTTCCCATATTCATTTTTAAAGTATAAATTACTGAAATTTTGGTAATTGTCATTAGTTACTTCATCCAAATTATTTTCATAACCTTTTTCTTCACAAATTTTCGAAATAGTTGTAAATTCATAATTTACCTTATCGGTGATTCTTACAAGAGTATTCATATTTTTTGAAAGGTAATATGGAAGTATTTCAACATTTCCGTTTATTTTCTTAATTATTTCTTCGTAATTTATAGTTCCCCAATAGCAATGAGTTGCATTTAATATGAAATTGTTTGTAGGTACACCATTTACAGTTACCCTGGTAAATTCGGTCATGTCGTTTTCTGTAAATGTTATGTTGCTTGTAACATTGTACAAAGGTCGAGCTTCATCAGTGTATTTTTCTTCCAAATCTATCTGTAGATCGTCCCATTTGTTATATGCAAATATATTATTTTGAATTGTAAAGTCTTTTACACAAGGACCTGCGTATATACCAAATTTCATATTATTATAGATGGAATTATTATAGATGGATATATTACGTGGGGGCAATGGGTTAGTTATTGATTTATCCGTGGGTGCCCTTACAAAGGTAATTCCATGTCCGTATGTGTAATTAGATTCTTTTGCATCGTCTCCTTCGTTACCATTATCATGGATATTATTATTTCTTATTACAAGATTTTTTAAAATCCCTTTAATGTAGATACCCGAACACCTACTGTTGTGAATATCGTTATTTTCAATCACGGTGCCGGATAAATCGCACTCAAAAGCCCCATAAGCATTGACACCGCCAGACACATAGATATTAGAGTAATCTCCGCAGGAGCCAAATATTTTATTATTTGAAAATGTGCTATTTGTTATTGAACATACGCCCATACTAGAAGATATAGAAAGCCCAGTACCGCCCTCCGTATCATTATTTAAATTGATATTTGGTCCAATCACGTTATTTTGAACTGTAATATTACTTATATTATTATTTTGAACAGGATTATATTGTGTAAAAACCTGGACTAAGGTCCTATATTTATCAGTTGGATTCAAATTATCTATTACAAAACCTTTAAAAGTCACATCGCCGGTTTTAATAATATGTACAATAGAACCACTACTTGCCCCATAATCTGACCTTATAACACTCTCAACAGAAGTATTCCAGTTGTGATTTTCAGGTAATTCATAATTATCGTTCTTTGGAATATCGTGTGTAGCACCTAAAACCGTTAAAGGTTTGTAAATTGTTATGTCACTAGTATACAATCCAGGTTCTACGTAAATTGTGTTATAACTATGTGCAGCATCTATTGCATCCTTTAAAGGAGTTGCTGAACTTGTTGTATTAATAATACTGCCATGTTCGTCTATCCATGAGTAATTTGATTCTGTTACCTTTAAAACGTCTGAATAAATAGGCGCAGGCGCAGGGTTTGGATTATAATTTGGGTCTACGGCCATACATACGTTAAGTATAAACAATAAACATACGATATACGCCATAATTTTTAAATTACTCCCTAAAAAATGATTCTTTTTCATAATTTCCCCCATATATGAATTATTAACTAATTAAGTACCAAATAAAAATTAGAAGTTGAAATAATTAATTTATGTCAAATATACATATGTAAATTTAAAATTGATATGTTACAATTGACATTGTCAATTGATTGATATGTAACATATGTCATTAAATATTATTTTTTTAATTAAATATAAACATAATGTAGTTAACTGTATCAATATATTAAAAATAATAAAAAATAATAAAAAAATTATTTATCAAATTATTTAACAAATTATTTATCAAATTACTTACTAAATTAATAATTTAAAATACAATACGATATAATTCTAAAAAAGCATAAATTTGGTGATATTATGTATTATACCTCGATAGCTATTGTTATAATTTCAAATATATTTTACCACATATTTCAAAAGTCAATTTCTCAAGACGTTAACCCATTTATTTCATTGTTTGTAACCTATGTGATGTCTTTAATTGCATGTATTGTAATAATGCTATATCAATGCCATACCGGCGAATTAAACTTTTCAAATGTGTTAACTGCTTTTAAAGGGTTAAATTGGGCTTCTTACGGACTAGGATTTGTAATAGTTGGTTTAGAATTGGGTTTTTTATTAGCTTACCGGGCAGGTTGGAATATTAGTATTGCGGCACTAACTACATACATCGTAGTTGCTTTATTATTATTGCCTATCGGCGTATTTATCTACAACGAAGGTATATCCTCTCTTAAAATAATGGGGATTTTATTATGTTTGTCAGGTCTTTTTTTAATTAACAGATGATGAAAAGAGCATATTATTAAAATTATTAAAAGATTACACGAATAAATGTACTTCAAAAATACATTATAATCTATTTTTTTAAAATAATTTCCATTAAAAATTAAAACAAAGCTCATATTAGCTTTTTTTAATTAAGTACTATAATATATCTTAGTTCAAATTTCGACGATAAACGTAAAACCATTTGTCATTTATCGAAAAATATATAAATAAAAAAAATTATCTTTTTTCTGTAAATATTTATCATTATTATTAATGATAAATATCGTTTATATCCCTTAAAATATGGAGGTAATACTATGAATTTAAATGAAAAATTAGCAAACCCTGCACCTTTAGGTCTTATGGGCTTTGGAATGACAACTATACTTTTAAATCTTCACAATGCGGGTCTTTTTGAACTTGGTTCGATGATACTAGCAATGGGCATATTTTACGGTGGACTTGCACAGGTTATCGCTGGAATATTGGAATTTAAAAAAGGAAATACTTTTGGAACTACTGCTTTTACATCATACGGTATGTTTTGGCTTTCGTTAATAGGTTTAATATTATTACCAACCTTAGGATTAGGACACGCCCCTGAAAACATTGCGATGGTATCCTATTTAGGTATTTGGGGCGTATTCACGTTAGGAATGTTTTTAATAACATTAAAAGGAAGTAACAAACAGTTACAGTTAATTTTTGGAACTTTAGCACTTTTATTTTTCCTACTTGCACTTGGTGACTACACAGGAAGTGCCATGATAAAAACAGTGGCAGGATACGAAGGTATATTCTGTGGCATGACTGCAATAGGCTCTGCATTATATCAAGTAAAAGAAAGTGTCGTAAACCCTTAATACTAATAAATCTTAATAAATCTTAATTTTAAATTTTTTAAAAGAAATAAAAAAAAGTAATGTTATTATATTTTATTTTATAGTTTATTTGATGATATTATTCGTTTAAATATCTGTCAAGTATTCCTTTTAACATTTTAGCGTGTCTTGCTTCGTCTCTTGAACTTTCTTCAAAGAAATCATGTACATGCTCTAAATTGTGGCTTTCTGCCAAATCTGCTGCAGCTTTTTTCTCTTTGTTAGCCATCATTTCGCCTTTGTACATCATTTCGATGTTTTCCTTTAATGTTGGCTTAATTACTTCGTTCATTTCAGCAAATTTTGAAGCGTGTTCTGCTTCTTCCCATGCCATTGTTTTTAAAACTTCTGCGATTTCTGGGTAACCTTCTCTCTGAGCTTGTCTTGCCATAGCTAAGTACATACCTACTTCTGCACATTCTCCTTTAAAGTTAGCCATTACCTCTTTTTCCATAGGGGTGTCTTTTGAAACTCCGATTTTATGTTCATTCACTAATTCCATGAAATCACCGTTTTATTTTTAATCTACCTTTATATTTTAAACTATATATACTATTCGGATTGAATTAAGACGTAAAAATCAATATATCCGAATTTAAGGAGTTAATTTAAAATTTTAAGGGTATTTCGTACGATAGATACGTATTTCGTATTACCATATAATCCATATAAAAAAATTAAAAAAAGTATATTAAATTATTTTTATTATTTTATTTTATTATTTTATTTTTATTTTATTTTTATTTTATTTTTATTTTATTTTTATTTTATTTTATTATTTTATTTTATTATTTTATTTTATTATTTTATTTTATTATTTTATTTTATTATTTTATTTTATTATTTTATTTTATTATTTTATTTTTATTTTAGTAGTTTAGTATTTTAGTATTATTATTTACTCATTGTTTAATTTTTCAATGATTAATTCTGCAACTTTTTTTCCTGAAAGGTACATACCACCAAAGATTGCACCCATTCTGTAACCTGCGTTATAAGCGTTTGAAGCCATTCCACAAGTGTAAAAGTTAGGGAATATTTCATTTGTGTTTTCTACGAGAGTATTTTCCCCAACATCCGCCCACATTGATTTTTCACCAGGAACTACGATGTTTAACTCTTTGTTTTTCCTTGCGAGTGTGTGTACAACTGAAGCATCGTGCCCTGTAGCGTCAATGACACATTTTGCACTGATTGTTATCGGGTCAACGTGTAAACCTGCCTTTTCGATTGAATAGGATTGAATAACTACACCTGAAACCTTACCTTCTTTTAAAATAAGATCTTCTACGACGATACCTGTTAATATCTTAGCTCCTGCGTCAATCGCTGCTACACCCAATTTTGCAGGGACTTCCACGGAATCAGCAGTGAATAAATCTGCTTCGATTTCCGGATTATCACCAATATTTACAGGTTTTAAGTTAATTCCTGCTTCTCTTAAGATTTCGTCGGCTGGTTTCTCAACTACGATGTTAGGGAAGCCCATTCCTCCGCCCCATGTTCCGCCACCGAATGATAAGTGTCTTTCTAATATAACAACTTTTAATCCAGATTTTGCTAAGTATTTACCTGCTGTTAAACCACTTGGTCCAGCCCCTACGATTACAACATCGACATCTACCATATCCATCCACATTTCAAATGTAGATTTTAAAATGGATTTTGTAACTATTTTCTCTTCAGCCTTCAATCTTTGCATGTTTGCGCCTCTTCTTTATTATTTTTATATATTCCCATGTATTTTCAGTTTTGTTTTTTTAAAAAACTGTTTTTTATTATATTTTGTACTATATTTTGACACTAAAACAGTATAATAAAATACGTCATAATATATAAAGGTTATGCAATTTATCATTATTAATCATTATAATTAATTATTAATCATGACAAATCTGAACAATTTAAAAAAAATTTAAAAAAATAAAAATAAAAATAAAAAATGAAAAGAAGAATAATTTTTTATTGTATTTTATAATTATAGTTTAACTTTATCCGCAACAATCTACCGAAAAATAGGCCCAATGTAAAAAGCCCAATTCCTGCTATTGAAAACATTGCACTATACAATATAAAATTATGAAACAAATTCAGTGCTAAAACTATATTAAACGAAGTTATGGCATTTAACACGTCGATAGATTGTATAGCAACCTGTAATATTATAATAACAATTGATATATTCACGATATATTTAAAAATATCATCAAATAGATATCCCGATACCGTGCCTAATAGTAGTAAACTTGGAAATACGAGATATTGGAGTATCGTGTATTCAAATATCATAAAAATCCCCATTATTTTAATGAGTTTTTAACGATAATTCTATGGCATAATAAGAAATTAAAAATTAATAAAATAGAATAATAGGTAATTATTGATTTAATAGCCAATAAGTATTATGGATAGAAATTATTGGCTATTATAATTTTTTGTTTATTTTTTTGTTTATTTATTTATTTATTTAGTTAACCTTATTTAATCTAATTTAACTTTATTCCTATTTAATCTAATGTTTGGCCCTAAATTTTAAGTTGGTGTCATTTTATTCGATATTATAAACATACTGGATAGTTAATGATACATATTTAACTAAAATTTAGTTAAAAATATCAATCTTCCTCTTCACACCTCTTCAATATATAATATATTGTATAATCTATATAATATTTTGTAAAAAACTATAAAAATAGAGTATTTTTTAATTTAAAACCTCGTCATTTAATTAAAACTTATTAAAAGACCATTATACCATTTAATTAAATTTTACTGTTTTAAAATAATTTAAAAATTATATAATACAGAGTTACTTGTAATGTTATTTTTAATATGAAGGTTTTTAAGAGTGCTAAACTCAATTTTACCCCAAAATTATATTTAAAAATCCAAATGTTCAATTCTAATATATATAATTTTCTTCTTAACTTAAATGCAAAGAAATATCATTATTAAAAAGAGATAAGGTAATCATATTAATTTACATACATTATATAATGTCAACATATTAAGTAATATTAGTTAACATAAATATCCGTTAAAATTGATAATAATATCAAATAAACCAGTATGGGACATAATAGGTTTAAAAAATATCTTAACTAAGGATTAGATACCACAGGGCTAAATAATTAGGTAAATAATCGTTATTAGGAATTTTAAAGTTATTAAAATGTTACATAACGTGTTATATTCAATAATATCAATATATTGTCATATTATATTGAAATTATTAGTATTGTACTTTATAAAATATGGATAAAATAAGATGTCAAAAATAAATATATAACTAAATATCTAAATAACCGCTAAATTACCATTGATAACACATAATCTTAGTATTTATAGTTATTTCGTAATTCTGCGAGTATATATTAAATAAATTGTAAATTATTAAAATAGCATATGGTAAAATAGTATTACTCAATGAACTATGGTGTTTATATGAACAAAAATGCAAAAGCAGTAAAAATTGAAGACTTACCTGAAATGAAAGTTGTTTTAGAAAATATCGCTGACGATGAATATATAGAACAAATAAAAAAAGTATTCGATTTTCACGGACATATATCAACTGGAGCGTTTATCGGTCTTCAAATGTACAGAATCGCTAAAAGAGAAATGAACCTTGAAGACGGGGAAACCGTATACGTAATGTGTGAGTGTAAAAACTGTATGCCTGACCCATTCCAAATTTTAGCAGGTGCTACCATAGGTAACAACAAGTTAAAAATATACAATATCGGCAAAATGGCCGCTACATTTAACACATTTGGAACAGTTGGCGACAATGTTAAAGGTTTAAGAATAATATTAGACGCTAACAAAATGCAAGACTACCCTAAATTATACAACTGGTACATGAACATTGAAAAAGTTCCACATACTGACGCTATTTTCGATTTAATTAAAGCAGGAGATTCCGTTTATTCATGGGAGTATGTAGATGTTGAAGTACCTCCAAAAAATAAAAAGGACGTAAAACTCTGTGAAGTATGTAAAGAATCGTTCATTAGCTATAATGGTAGTCCAATTTGTGAAACATGCGCTAAAAAGAAAAACTAACTAATTAATTAACAGTTGTTTAATCAATAAATTATAATTAACAATTAATCGATAATTAATCGATAAATAATTGATTAATTTGAATAATTACCATAAATAAGGAATCGATAACCCTAATATTAATCATATATAATGATATCTAAAATTCAATTTAGATGGTGGTACAATGACCAAAATGATTATTAAAGGAGGTCATGTTTACGACCCACTTAATGGTGTGGACGGAGAGGTAATGGACATCTACATCAAAGATGGCAAGATTGTCGAAAGCCTTTCGAGTGACGAAATAAAGGAAGCAAAAGTATTAGACGCAAAAAATAAGGTTGTAATGGCTGGTGGTGTTGATGCACACACTCACATTGCAGGACCTAAAGTAACCGTTGGTAGGGTAATGTTCCCAGAAGACCATTACAAGTGCGTAAGACCTAAAACACACAATACACACTGTGGAACTGGTGAAATCGTACCTTCAACCTACATGCAAGGTTACAAATACGCAACTATGGGTTACACAACTACCTTTGAGGCAGCTGTTCCGCCTATGATTGCAAGACACACACACGAAGAATTAAAAGCACTCCCTATTCTCGATAAAGCTGGTTACTTACTTTTAGGTAACAACTGGTTTGTTATGAAGTACTTAAGAGAAGGAGACATCGAAAAAGCTGCATCATACGTTGCTTGGGCTTTAGATGCTACAAAAACTTACGGTATTAAGTGTGTTAACCCAGCAGGTGTTGAAAACTGGGCTTGGGGTAAAAACGTAAACTCTTTAGATGAGAAAAACATCCACTTTGACGTTTCTGCAAGACAAATTGTTGACGGATTGGCTCAAATTAACGAAATGTTAGGTCTTCCAATGTCAATTCACTTGCACGCTAACAACCTCGGTCACCCTGGAAACTGGGAAATTACCAAGGAAACAATGGATGTAACCAAAAACATCAAAGTTAACGTAAAAGACAACATCTACAACGAAGTTAAAACAAAATTCGATAGTAGGAGAAAACAATCTGTTTATATGACACACGTTCAGTTCCACTCATTCGGTGGTACAAGCTGGAAAGACTTTGAATCAAAAGCAGATGATGTTTCAAAACACGTAAACAAATCAGACCACGTTGTTATTGACAGTGGTTGCGTTCCATTCGGTAAAGCTATTTGTATGACTGGAGACGGTCCAGGTTTATACGATATCGCTACAATGAATGGACAAAAATGGACAAACTGTGACGTTGAGTTAGAATGTGGTTCAGGTATTGTTCCATTCACATACAGCATAAAAAACAAAGTACACAGCGTTCAATGGGCAATTGGACTTGAGTTATTGTTATTAGTTGATCCAGCTAAAGCAATTTTAACTACGGACAACCCTAACGCAGGACCATTTACAAAGTACCCAAAAATCATGAAATGGTTGCTCTCTAACAAAGCTAGACAAGATACTATGAATGAATGCCACAAGTGGGCATCTGAAAGAAGTACACTTGCAAGTATTGACAAAGAGTTAAGCCTTTACGAATTAGCACAAATTACAAGGTCAACCCCTGCAATTGCTATTGGTATGGGATACAGAAAAGGTCACTTAGGAGCAGGTGCTGACGCAGATATTACAATCTACGACATTACACCAGACTACAACTCTAACGACTACGAAATGCTCGAAAAAGTATTTACCACAACCGCTTACACAATCAAAGACGGTCAAATTGTTTCAAAAGGAAACGAAATTGTTGAAACACCTAGTGGTAGGTCATTCTTCGCTAACGTACAAATGAAAGAAGAAATCCAAAAGCCAGTTATGGACGATGTTAAGGACTTCTTTAAATACTATACCGTTGGATTCAACAACTATTCAACTCCAGACGAGTATTTAACGAGACCTACACCTATGGATATCGATTTAAAATAAGTTAATTAATTTAATTAATTTAATTCATTATTTAATACAACTATTTAATTTAAGCATTGATGTATTGAAGAAAAATTATAATATTATATTTAAAAATATGATGATTATATTTCCAAATACGACTATAACTTGATAAAATTCAATAAATTATAAAATAATAAATAAATTACTTAATTTGCATTTATGGCAAGGTAATTGCAAGTACGGTGAAACAATGGGAGAAATTATATTAACTCCAAAATATGATGATAAATTTCCTGTTGAATGTGACATGATTACCCCTGACAACTTCTTTGGTAAATCAGAAGAAGAAATCAAAGAAATAAAACTTTGGAAAAGCTCTGTACAATACCCTGTATCAGAATTCTTCGATGTAAAGGGCGATGGTCAAGGTGCACAATCAGCATCAGACATTCACATCATAATTGATGGAACAGTACCAAAAATGAAATTAATCGGTTATGCAATGACCACCGGTAAAATTACAGTTAATGGAGATGTAAACTACCACGTTGGCTGTGAAATGAAAGGTGGAGAAATTGAAGTAAACGGTAATGCTGGCTCATGGGCTGGTAGAGAAATGGAAGGCGGAACCATTTTAATCCACGGTAATGCTGGCGATCACATCGGCGGTAGCTACAGAGGTAAATGGGAAGGTATGCTTGGCGGTAGAATTGTTATCGACGGTAATGCGGGTAGCAGCGTTGGTGACGGTTTAGTTAAAGGTACCATCATTGTAAAAGGAAATGTTGAAGCTTTCTGTGGTATTAGACAAAGCGGTGGTTTAATCTACGTCGGTGGAGATGTTTTAAGAACCGTCGGTGTAGAAATGAAAAAAGGTACCATCATCGTAGAAGGTAAAATTCAACACTTTTCACCAGGATTCTTCGAACAAAACTTATTAAAAAGTAACGAAGTTCCAAGTGAATTATACGAAGAAATCTTACCTTACGGTGCTAACCTTTATTCAAAAAGCTATGTTGAATATAAAGGAGACCACGCATTCTTTAATAAACCTAAAGGAAAAATGTACATCTCTGCAAATAATAACGAGTACCTATTAAGCTGTGAAGGTTCAGTTGATAGACCTATCGAGTTTAAAGGAGAAGCTTTAAAAGTTATCTTGAACACCGGAAGTACAATTGAACAAGGTAGAATTATTAAAGGTGGGGATAAATACAGCCCAGAATATAAAGACGTATGTGCTGTATGCCATATTCACCCAGATGACTATCAATTGTTGGGCAAACCTGAAAAAGTTAAAGTTTCAAGCCCTGACGGAAATAGAACAGTTGTGGTAAGAGCAGAAATGAAAGATAACGTTCAAAGAAGAAATATCTTCATACCAAGAAGTGTTTGGGCGAACGTTATTGTTGATGCTCAGTCTGTTAACTCAGGAGCTCCAATCTATAAAGGTGGCGAAGTTTACGTACAACCTAGTGATGATGAAATTTTAGAAGCACCATACATCATTGAACAACAATACAAATAAAATAACTAAATAGATGCTAAATCTTAGGTGAAATAATGGCTGAAAAGATTTTTAAAGACATCATGTGCCCCGTATGTGGTGGTACTTGTGATGACATTGAAATCGTCTGGGATGAAGAGAATAGAAAAATTGAAGTAAGGAACGCTTGTAAAATGGGTGCAGCTAAATTTAACGAGATAGTTAGTCACCACAGGATTATGAGCCCTTTAATCGCAGACAAGGAAAAAGCAGAAAAAAGAGAAGCAGAATGGGACGAAGCACTGACCAAAGCTGCTGAAATATTAGCAAACGCTAAAAGACCTTTATTATTCATGGGTGCAGAAACCTCCTGTGAAGCGATGACTGTAGGATTACACATGGGGGAATACCTTGGCGGTATTGTAGACTCCAATTCCACAATATGACACGGCCCTTCCTTAATGGGAGTTCAAGAAGCTGGTAAACCTGGTTCAACAGCAGGGGAGACCAAAAACAGAGCCGACTTGATAATATATTGGGGAACCAATCCTATGGACTCAATGCCTAGACATTTATCAAGGTATGCAGTATTCCCAAGAGGATACTTTACAGAAAAAGGTAGAAACGACAGAAAAGTTATTACTGTGGACCCAAGAAGGTCAGCTACCGCACAAGCATCTGACTTGCACGTTCAGTTGAAACCTAATTCCGATTACGAATTGTTCTCAGCTTTACTTATAGCAGTTAGAGGAAAAAGACCACACCCAAGTATTGAACAAGTAACTGGTGTACCTGTCGATACAATTATGGAAATGGCAGCTATGATGAAAAAAGCTAAATTCGGTTCAATTTACGGCGGTTTAGGTCTAGCTTCATCATACGGTAAACACAGAAATATTGAATGTGTTATGACCTTAGTAAAAGAATTACAAAGATACACTAAATTCACCATCGGTTTAATCAGAGGACACTGTAACGTTGCAGGATTTAACGTTCTTGCTTCATACCTATACGGTTTCCCATTCGGTATCGACTTTTCAAGAGGATACCCTAGATATAACCCAGGGGAATTTACTACAAACGACTTGTTGAGAGAAAAAGAAGTTGATGCAGTACTTGTAATGTGTGCTGACTTAGGTGCCCACTTACCACAAGACTCATCAAAATATTTAAACAAAATACCAGTTGTATGTTTAGATATTGCTCCTTGTCCAACAACTTCAACAGCAAACGTTGTATTGCCAGGTGTTATCGATGCAATTGAATGTAACGGTACATTCTATAGATTCGATGAAATACCAATGCACTATAGACCATTTGCTGAATCTCCATTCCCATACACCAAAAGCAACGAAGACACAATGAAACAATTGTTTGCTAAGGTAAAAGAGATTAAAGAAGGACAACCAAATCTATAAAAGAATTTTTCTTTTATTTTCTTATTTTTTATTTTTTCAGATTATTTTCAAATTATATTATGATAAATATTTCAAAATAATATTTCAATTTCAATTAAATCGTTTTTAAAAAAAAGTAAAATATGTAATATATAAAAAAGTATATTAATAAAAGTATATTGATTATTATTCTATATTTTGTTATTATTATTATTATTATTCTTACTTAAACGTTGAATTTCCTTTTATTAATCCTTTAAAAAACCCATATGAAATTAAACAATGGAATAGGAACAATAATATAGGTAAAGCTACGTATAAAGGTTCTCGAGTCTTAACCAATAATCTAATCGTATCGATTAATACCGCTATGATGTAAATAAATATGAATAATCCTGTTATAATCATAGACAATATCATAAACAAAAATCCGAACGGAAAAAGCCACAATATATTAAAATACCCTTTTCTAATCATTAAACCTTTTGCAGCACCATAGCTTATGGTTTGTTTTATAAATTTTTTCACAGTCGAGCGTGTATGATAATGGCTGACTATATTTGGATTAGTGTATAGTTTAAAACCTTCTTTTATAAGGTGCAAATTAAATTCAAAGTCCTGACCTGTTATAAAATCAGTGTCAAACAAAATTCCACTTTCTTTTATCATTTTTGTGTCATACATTCCATAAACAACAGTGTTTGAAAAAAATCCTTCTTTTGCATACCAAAAAGAACTACCGCCAGATAAAGGCGTGGAGTAAATAACTTTTGCAACTTCAGCACTCATGTTTTCGGATATCTTGTTTATAATACCCCCAACACCTACGAGTTTTGTTTCTTCGTTCTTTATCTTTTGATAGGTCTCCACATTATTTTTTAAAAAGTCATGTTCAGGATATGCGTGAGCTCCAAAAATTATAAAGAAATCCCCATTTGCGTTTTTAATTCCTTCATTAAATGCGTAAACCTGCTTACGCTTTTCATTTGTGTAAATCTTTATATTTTCAAAATTATGCTTTTTTTGTAACTCTTTAATCAGTTCCACTGTCTTATCCGTACTTTTCCCATCAAAAATTAGTATTTCATAATTTTCTTTTGGATAATCTTGGTTAAACCATTTTTCAAGACATTTTGTAATATATTTTTCCTCGTTGAAAGTAGGAATTATTATTGAAATAAAATTCATAGTATTACCTTTTTATTTCTTAATTTATTATTTAGCCTTATTTTTATTAAATATTATTTTATTTTTTATTATTTCTTATTTTATTAAATTTTAATCCAAAACTTTGCCCATTTTTAACACAAGTAACCTATAAAAAATTTTAAAACCTATCATCACATTAGTGCCCCTCGCCATGGAGTATTCTGTGTAAATTGTTTGAATTGGCACCTCTCCGATATTAAGCTTATTCCTTTTAGCAATAATAAGGGCTTCTGAACATGTTTCATATCGTTTTGCCCTAAGTTGCTCTGAGAGTACTTTTAAAGCACTCTTAGAAAATGCACGGAGTCCGCTCTGGCTGTCTGTAACATAATATCCACCAAGTAAAAAAGTGATAAAACTAAGTCCGAGGTTTCCAACTTTTTTTGTCAATGGCATATTTTTAAATTCTTTTGGATTTTTTATCCGGCTACCTACAACATACTCTTTTGAATTATCCAATATCGGTTTTACTACTTTTTCGATATCTTCAGGTGCGTGCTGACCGTCTGCGTCAAAGGTAACTGCTACATCGGCACCTAATTCGTAAGCTTTTTTTAATCCTGTAATTGTAGCACCGCCAACTCCTTTATTCTTTTCGTGCTTTATTGCAATTACGTTATAACCCTTCTGCTTACTTTCTTCTTCCAATTCTTTCATAAGTTTGTAGGTGTTATCTTTGCTACCATCGTCAACGATTATTATATTATCGTAGTTATGATTTTGTAAATTGTTTACAACGTTTTTAATCATTTTTTCTTCGTTGTAAGCGGGAATTATTAAATATATCAATTTATCAGCCATAATTTAACCAATCTAACCTTTTAATTTCCTATACTTATCATATGCTTTTAAATTATATATTAAATTATAGGATATAATTTTAAAAATAGGGTAAAAATAAGATAAAATAAAAATAAGATAAAATAAAATAAAAAAATAAGAGCTAAAATTTAAGAATTAAGAATTAAGAAATAATCAAAAATTAATTATTTTCTTTTTCTTCAAAAACTAAGGCATAATTACAAATATGTAAATCAACATTTCCTTCTTCGGCTAAATTTTTTAAATGGAATCCTTTTTTAGCAGTTTCGATTATTAAGTCTTGGTTATCTCCTTTGCAAGTACCGATATCTAAAATTATCCTTTTTGAATTTAAACCGGAGTTATTAACGCTTTTAATTCTAGCATTTAATACTTGAGCCTTACAATTTGAACATTTGGTACAGTTTAAGGTTTTTCCTTGTGCTTCCAAACATACGTTTTCAGGCCTAATACTTAAATAAATATCATATTTACCATTTAGTGAATTTATAAGTTCATTTATAAGTTCATTATATTCTTTATTCTCACTTATATCTGCGTTTATATCTATTTTTTGGATATTTAATGAATCTAATGACTTTGCACCATTTAAAGAATTTAAGCTATTTAAGCTATTTGTGTTATTTAAACTATCCAATAATTTTTTTTGAGGGATTTTGACACATAATGATTTACTCTTAAAAATTATTTCATTGTCACGAATGTAGAATTTTCCATTATAGATGTTTTTGAAACCCATAAATTTTGCTACATAGGTATTAACAGGTTGTTCTAAAATATCCTCCAAAGTACCAAATTGCTCAATTCGTCCATTTTTAATGACACCCAAGTGTTTTGAAAGGACTATTGCTTCGTTAAAGTCGTGAGTAACATGTATGAAGCAAGTGTCAAGTTTTTCGTGGATTTCTTTTAAATCATACAATAATTTATCATACGTCAATTTATCTATTGAACTTAATGGTTCGTCCAATAAAACTACTTTAGGATTCATTGAAAGTGTCATTGCAAGAGCTACCCTTTGCTTCTCACCGGAACTTAAATTAGCTGGTTTTCTGTCTAACGTGTGCTCTATTTTTAATAATTTTGCAATATTTTCAATTTTTTCATCTGTTTTTGACTTAATATCTTTTTTAGATTTTAATTTACTTTTCATTTTTTCAAAATAACTTAATGACTTTGAACTTGTTTCATTATTTTTATCGTTATTTTTAGTTTTATCTGTAGTATCCTCTCGAGTATGAATTTTAACGTCCTGAGGATTCTCCATCCCTTTCATGGCCATATCGTTATAGGTATCTGCATATAAAGCCTCTAAGGTATGTTTGTACCCAAAACCTATGTTTTCTCGTACTGTGAGGTGAGGAAATAAATAGTTTCCGTTACAGAGCAATATTTTTCGCTTGTTTATTTCTTTGTTGGTTATATCCTCGCCATCTAAATATATAATGCCTTCGTCAGGTTCTCTAAAACCTGCTAATAGTTCCAATAATGTTGTTTTACCACTGCCACTTAAACCCACAAGTACACAATAATCATGATCCTCTATTTCCAAATTATCAATTGTTAGGGTAAAGTCGGATAATTTCTTTTTTAAATTCTTTATTTGTATCATTTAAACACCGATTACTGCATTTATCAAATTAATTAAGTTATTTTATTTTTAATTATTTATTACTATTCTTAGTATTATTCTTAGTATTATTATGTTCGTAGTATTATTTGTATATTTTCAATAATTAAGCTTAATTGTAAATTTTAAAAATTAGAAATTCTGCATATTCTATATATGGTATTGTAAAATAGATAGATGTGATAGGTATGGAATATGAGGGTAGAGAATATAATAAAAGTAAATGAGTAATTATTCACTACCATATGCACAAAATCGTTCTATCGGGTATAGTTTAGCAAAACCTGCTACAGTTGTACCGTAAAAAATTATTTTCTTACCGTATTTTTCGGCTAAATTTATTAACTCGATTATGGTGCCGTTTGCGGTTGTACTACCAGTAGCAAGTACTACGTCGGAGTTTTTTACTAAATACTCGTTCATATCTGCGTGCATAACAAATATTTCGTTTTTCATCCTTCCAATATTATTCACATCTAAATCTGTGTTCATAACATTTTCAGCGCCGAAAGTCTTGACCATTTGCTTAATTATAGCAGGATGATATCCAATAATCCCTATTTTTAAATTATCTTTGCAATCGTAAGTCTTTATAAGGTATTTTGATAACTCTTCAGCACATTTTTCAGGATCAGAACCTTCACAATGTTTTGTTCTATCGGTTTTTTTCAAGTGTTCCATTACTGCGTTAAAAGTTGCGAGTATCTTTTGATTATCGTCGGATTCAATTACTTCTAAAATCGTTCCATTAAATTCAGCTAGATTTTCCAAAGTTGTGAATGCGTCGCCAACAGAATTTTTAAAGAATGCACGTAATAAAAATTCCTTACCATTTAAAAGAGGATAATCTTTAACGTTTTTAGTATCTAAATTTACATTTATTGGTTTTATTTCAATTTCTTCATTTAAAAGATTGTTTTCTTCGCATAATTTTGATAATACTTCTTTTAAAGTTTTTTGTAAATCAAAATTCTCATCTTTTATTTGGGGGGTTTCAATTTTCATAATAATACCATCCGTTAGCTAATAAGGTGCATATTTTGCATATTGCATATTTGCACTTATGTGTAAAATACCATATTATCTTATATTTTCATAATACATATAGCTTTTTAATGTATCTTTTCAGATAGCTTTTTAAATTTGTTAAATCATTGAATAACTTTTAATAACTTTTAATAACTTTTATTTAAAATTATAAAATAGAATATTTTGATATTTTGATAGTTTTATACCTTTTTGTAATTATTGGTATAATTATTGGTATTATCGCCATCATTAATATTAATAATACTAATTTAATATTTTGAACCATAATTGGCTATTGTACGAATAGTCAATAATATAATCAGTGCAACCATCAAGAATACAAAAGCAATTGTTAATGCCATATCTATGTTTCCAAGAGATATGTTTAAGAAAACTGCCACAGGGAGCGTTTCCGTTTTCATTTTTGTAGCTCCTGCAACCATCATTGTTGCACCAAACTCACCAATACTTCTTGCCCATGCTAAAAACATTCCTGCTAATATGCCATTTTTAGCCATCGGGAGGCTTATTTTAAAGAAACTTTCGACTTTCCCCGCACCTAAACTTTGAGCTATGTACTCATATTTCGAATCTATCTTTTCGAAAACGGATTTTGAGGTTCTAACAATAAAAGGAGTTGCTACGAAAAATTGTGCAACTATGACGCCCTTTGGCGTAAATAATATTCCTTTTAACTGTTCAGATATCGCCTGACCAAAAATTGTGTTTCCAAAAAATACCAAAAGTGCAAATCCAGAAATTAATGGAGGAATTACAACAGGGACTTCGACCATTGCATCTATGAGATTTTTGCCCCTAAAATCGTACCTTGCAAGGGCATAAGCTGCAGGAACGCCAATTATTAAGCCCAATGTGGTTGCTATCGAAGCAGTCATTAAGCTAAATTGTATTGCGAACTGCACCTCGCTTGAAAAAATAGCCATTTCCAAGGTTTCAGGCGTAACACTTCCCAGTATGGAAAGTAATACGAATAAAACCATTGATATAAATACGGACATTAAAAGCATTGATGAAAACTTTAAAGAATCATTTATAAATCTCATAACTATCCCTGTTTGCCTTACCATTTTACAATAATATATAATTAATATTATTTTGTTTTTTAGCGTTTTACTTTATTTTACGTTATATTACGTTATTTCCAGATTATTTCTTAAGTTATTTTTAATTTAATTTATCTCATCGTATTTTTGTGTTCATATTTTGTGTTTGTGTAAATTTTAAAAAATTTTAATGAATAAATTTCGTAATTTAAAATAAAAAAATAAGACAAATAGAATATATGGAGTAAATTAAATGAAAAATAGCCAATAATGTAGCATATCGACTATTCCCACCATCTGTTAATTAATCGTGTTATTATTTCCCAGTATTATTTGTTAATTTGGATATAGTGACCAAATAAATTGCTAAATCTTATTTAATACCATAATGTGTGATATGTGAATAATTTAAGTTAATTCAATTAGTGTGATGTATGTTTAGATGTTATTAACCCTAATAATAACTCATTTATAATTATTTAGATATAACGGTGATTAATCCTTACAAGTCCCCTAAAAATGTAAGAATTGTTTAATGTGACATTTAATATATTGTATGGATTTTATGGATTTTATATAAATTTTGTTAGTATGATTATTTTATATATTTTATAATTTGTTTAATTCTTAGTTATTTGTATCATTTAATAAGATAAATCCATTCTTTTCAAATATTGGCAATCCTTCAGTTACTATGAAATTGTAGAATTTTTCAGTATTTGGATTGTCTGAAGTTGTTAAGATTGCTACAGGTATTGTTTTTATTGTATTGTATTTTGGGTCTATATCGATAACATCGACTTCATCACTTCTTGAAAGTGCGTCAGCCCTCCATACAACAGCTGCATCCGCTTGTTTTTGACATACATACATTAATGTTTGTTTAACAGTACCTGCTTCTACCAAAGTATTTTCTTTAACTTTAGAAGTTATGTTTAAACCTTTAGTTTCAGCTTTAGCTAATATCTTATTGAATGTTTTTCCTATCGCAATACTTTTTTCTCCGAGTGATAATTTAACACCATCTTTTGCTAAATCATCTAAACATTGGATATTTTTAGGATTTCCTTTTTGTACTGCAATTACTGGAACGTGTTTTGTTATATTCTCGTATTTTGCAACATAACCTTTTGATTCTTGTAATTTGAAGATATATGAACTGTCTCCCGGCATGAAAATGTCTCCCGAATTTGAGGCAACAATTTTTGAATACAAAGCACCACTACCACTGTAATCATATTCTATTTTAACGCCATATTTTTGTTCGTAAACTTCTGCAATTTCATCCATTGGTATCTGCATACCTGCACCTACTAATGCTCTAATAGGTTCTGAACTCCCCGTACTTTGAGTTTGGGGGTTATCATTTGCGCCCGTATCCGACATACATCCTGAAAATGCTGTCATTGTTACTACAGACAAGACTAATAATACTAAAAAACTAAGTTTAGCATAATTAGTCTTTTTTTGTGTTATATTTTCGCCATTAGTATTTTTATTATGTTTAGTAGTCATATTATCCCTGATAATTATTTGATATATTGATAATTAACGAATATGGCATTAATTTCAATATAAAGTAAGTATTGTACAATATAGAACATATATGAACATATATTAAATTTTACGGTAAATTAATAGTAAATTCTTAGATTGATAATTTGATAAATTTGTTAAATTTATTTTTAAATTTTTTTAAATTTTTTAAGTATTGATTATCAAATATACAAATGCCCTTACACCTGTATACTACTCAGTACATTAGAAATTTTTATTGCTATTAATCATTTGAGATTACCATTTTAAAAATTTCGTAATTAAATATACTTACCTTCATATATAAATGTTTCTATTTTATATTTGCCATATTTGTTAAAATGTAATAGTAATATATTAACATTTTTATAGTATATAAATCATAAGTAATTACACTTCGACATGTAAATCTAAAACATAATTAACTATAAGTAATCTCGTAACCAAATATAATTAACTTAAATATGTGGTGTATCTATAGAAATATGATAATACGGATAATAATTAATGATAATTAATGATACCTAATTATATCTAGTAATAATAATGAAAATAGGATATGAAAATAGGATATGCCTAAATTAAACTATAATAATTCCAATAATTATGTGATAAAATGATATCAATCGATGAATTAAACAAAATATTACAAACTAAATTTAAAAACCAAAAAACTGAAAAGATAGTTATCGACGACTCATTTAATAGAGTTATTGCGGAAGATGTTTATTCAACTATTGCAGTTCCACCCTACAATAAATCAAATATGGATGGTTTTGCAGTTAGTGAAAAATCAGACGAATACTTGATGATTGATGAGATCCATGCAGGAGATAACAGAGATTTAAAAATCAAAGGTAAAGAATGCACATGGGTTGCTACAGGTGCAAAATTACCTGAAGGTACCAACTACATAATCCCTGTTGAATATTTAGGTATTGAAACGGAGGAAATGGCTGGCTACATTACAAAAAATCAAAATAAAATTGTTTTAAACTTAAATGAAGATGAAAACCTCATTTTAAAAAATTCATACTTGTCAAATGACCCCTTTGAAGAAAACCACATTGTTAAAAAAGGTATTGACATAAATGAAGGTCAATTACTCCTTAAAAAAGGTACTAAAATCAATGAACGAAACATTGGATTATTAGCTTCAGCAGGCGTGAAAGAGCTAACTGCATACAAACTTCCTAAAGTAGGTATTATATCAACAGGCGACGAATTAAAATTAATAAACGATGTTAATTCAAAAACTATAGGCAATACAGTTAAAAAAGCCGGTTGTGAACCTAAATTTTTGGGTGTTTCAAAAGATGATTTTGAAGAATTAAGGGAACTTGTTAAAACAGCATTAAATGAATATGATGTAGTTATAACATCTGGCGGAGTTTCTCGAGGTAAAAAAGATTTTACAAAACGAGTTATTGAAGATTTAGGTGATGTATTAGTACATAGGGCTAAAATAAAGCCTGGAATGCCTATTCTATTGGGTGAAGCTTTAGATGAAAATAACTGTAACAAACCATTGATATGTATGCCTGGAAACGTTACATCTTGCGTAATAATCGCTGAAGTTGTAGTTTATCCGTTTTTAAAGAGTCTTATGTATGAAAGCATGGATAAACATATCAAACAGTTTAAAATATCTGAAGAATTATACTCTCAATTTGACAGAACTGTTTATATGCCCGTTAGAATTGAAGATGGAGTTGCATATCCAACTTTTGAAGGTTCAAATATGATAAAATCCGTTGCATACGCCGATGGTCTTGTAGAAATTACGGACGATAAAAAATACAATAAAGATGAATTAGTTGACGTATGGATGCTTTAATTAATTTATATTCTTACATTATTTTCTTGTTTTTTATTTTATATTATTATTTTATATTATTATTTTATTTTATATTATTTTATATTATTATTTAATTTGCTATCTTGCGGTATTTTTCTTTTAACGAGTAAAAATACTTTATTTAATTTATTAATTGCCCCATTAATATTTCATTTAACAAAATATTTAAAGTTTGATATTCAAATATATTATTGTAAAAATATTTAGCATATTTTGAATAACTAAGGGATTTAATACAATAAAATACAATAAAATAGTTTGGAATTCGGGGTTAACTAATTTAAAATCAAAGTATAGATGTTCATTAGGGGTGTGGTTATGATAGACATAATAACAATGATAATTTGGTTGATAATGACATATATTATATATGTTGTTTTTGAGACGCTTTTCACGTGGCTAGGGACTAAATTGGTTAAAATAAACGTAGAGTTTAAACAGATAGTTTATGTTTCTGCCATTAAAGCACTTACTTATGTATTATTTGGTCTTATCCCTATCGTAGGTAGTTTATTGGGGATAATTGCTGCCGGATATATGAATAAAGAAATGTTTGAAGTCGATTGGAAAAATGGCTTTATTATTGAATTGCCTACGCTAGTATTCATATTAATTGCAATGCTTTTGGCAATAATATTTAATATTGTATTAATGTAATAACTAAATATACTCATTATTCTTTTTATATATTAGTTCAAACTAATAGTTTAGTATGGCTTTCTTAGTATAATTTTTATAATACTGATACATATTAACGATATGAACATTATAGCTTATAGCTTAAATTACAACTTATGAAATTTACAATTTTAAATATGTGATAAAATGGCATTAAAAAATGAAAAAGAAATTGAAAATAATCAAGATAATGAAGAAATTGAATACATAACTAAAGAAGAGTTATGGGAAACTTTTTTTAGATATAATCATGAAAAAGAAAAGAAAATGTTGAGATATGTTGATAAAACACTTGATGAGTATATAGAAATAAAAACTAAAAATGGAAAGGTTATTACCTCTGTAACCTTGGGGTTAGATGGCAAAATATTGGAAGGGGGTAAAAATAACCCACCGGAATTATGTAATAAAGCCATTATCTTAAAAGAATATCCTGTAGTCTATGATACAGATGTAATCGATAAGGTAGCTCGTAATAAAAATAAATACTTTCAAGTTATGCAAAACGAAAATAGATACAATACTTTTGACGTAAAAAATATTGATATGATTGAAGAGCTAACTAGACGATTTAAAGTAAATAGTAATCAATATAAAAATATTGTAAACTTTGAAATATACTATGGCGATAATTACATTAAAGAAGAAGAATAATTTTTAAATTATTATTTATCTTTTTATTATTTTAGTATATATTTGATTTTTTATGATTCTATGATGGTATTTTAGTTATTTTATTATTTTTATTTATATCATCTTTTAATTATTTAATTTGCAACGAATAGTTATTAGAAAATTTAATGATATGTTTATATATCTTAATAGCTAAGTAGTATATAACCAATATATTGTTGGTTAATCTCATCGTCATAATACTAGAATATTATAATATTTTATAATTTACAATTGTTTAAATTAATTTGGTGATTTTTTGATAGGCGTATGTATGAGAAATAAAAAACCGACAGAGTATAGTCATGTTAATGATTGGGGATTACATTTCAACCCAAACTTTGATATGTATACCAATGAAGTTAGTTCGGATATTTTTGGATTTCATGCGCCTATTGTAAATATGTCGTCAAATGAAGGAAAAAATAAGATGTTAGAAACTGTTGATTATGTATCTAACCAAGTTAAAAATAGTCAAAACATTCAAAACACCGCAGTTACTGAAACCTATTTGACTATTCACTTGCACAATGGCATACCTCCACAATATGATAAACTGGTAGAAAATCTAAAGAATATTGTTGAATACGCAAAAGAAAAAAATATCAAAGTTTGCGTTGAAAATCTTAGAAAAGGTTTTTCCTCAAATCCGCACAATATTCTAAAAGTTGTGGAGTACTGCGATTGTAACATAACAATGGACATCGGTCACATTAAATATGAAAATAGGCTTGATACCGTGGATTTATTTGCCGAATATATTCATAACGTACATGTGTATGAAAATGAAATTGACGGCAAACACATTGCTCCTAAAAATCTAGATAATTTAAAGCCCGTACTTGATAAATTATTAAACCATAAAAAAGATTTTTGGTTAGTTGAATTAATGGATGACAAATCCTGTCAAAACACAAAAAATATGTTGACAAATTATTTACTGGAATATTTTTAATTAAATTTTAATTAAATTGATATAACTTAGAATAAAATACATGTCACAAAATTTCTTCTTTTTTTAAAATAAATATAAAAAATAATAAACTTATACTAAAAAAATAAAAAAGGATTTTAGTTTTTCTTTAACCAATTTATTCTATTGCTGATAGTTTCTTCAAATTTTGAAGTTTTCGATTTTTTAGATTTTGATTTTCCATCTTTATCTTTTCTTTTTTCAAAATTTTTACCAGATTTATCCTTTAAATCTTCAGAATCTCCGTTTGAAGTTTTATCGGGTACATTTATAGATAATTCCCCAGTAGGTTCTTCTTCAAAAGTTGATTCGTGAAGTTCAGCCATTGCAGGATTTCTCTCTCGCTTTTTTTGCTCCAACTGCTGTTTATTTAACTCGAAATCTTCTTCTACTTTAATCACGTGGTCTGCAATATTTTGAATTGCCATACTAAAACCAGGTTCTGCACCGACTACGATAATACCAACCCCATTTTCCTTAGCTTTACGCATTGCAGGTAAAAAATCGGCATCTCTTGTCATATAAACAATGGTGTCTATGTTTTTATTGTGCACTAAATCGGTTCCGTCAACTGCCATTTCTACATCGACGTCGCCTGCAGATATTCTGGGCTCAAAACCTTGATTTGCAATTGCTTCAATCAATTTATCGGAAGCATATTGGTTTAGGTAAACTCTACCCACGACAATAGTACCAAATTGTTCTACTGCATCTCTTATTTTATCCAAATCCACGTTGAACTCTTTTCTAAGCATATTCGGCCCATCGATTAACAAGGCCATCTTGTTAGTCCCTTTTTTAGGATTTGGGGTTTTTACATAAAATTTTGTTAAAGTTCCTAATCTTTTCCACATAAATTCACCAATTTATAAATTTGATTTTTTACAATTGAACGATTACACTTAAATATAGCTAATTTATCAAAATATACTACATAAATGTAATATTGATTCGTTTTTTGTCGATATACGTATATTTATACATTTAATATGTATTATTAAGTATTTATAGCTAATTAAGTCAAATTTGCAATGTTTTTAATATTTGAACAACTAGCGTAAATATATTATACAATACCGTAAAATGCTAAATTATTTTATCAGATTATATAGTATTATAATTTATTATAATTTATTTTAAGTTATTATAATTTATTTTTAGTTATTTTTAGTTATTTTTAGTTATTTTAAATTATTCATCTTTTTCTTCCTTTTTAGATTTCAATAAATTTACGATGACTACCGTTACCAAAACTCCTGCAAATAATATCAATAATGCAATTAGTAAGTAATAACGCTCCGGGGTCATGTATACGGTAACTTCCTTATCTGCTACAGTACCTATTAAAACACGCTCTGCATCTAACGCAGTATCTGACGAAATATCTGAACTTGATTTGTTTACCCCAGATGTAGTTTTAATAACTATTCCATTTGAACTGGATTCAGAGTCACAGTCGTGTTCAACGATTAAATTGTGTTCACTAGCGTATTTTTCAAAGTGATCTTCAAAAAATTTCGATAAATAAATTTTTTCAGTCGCTCCTGCTGAAACTTTTATTGTACGTTTATCTGAATGGTTAATATCTAATCCATCAATTCCGATGAAATGAATACCTTCATTTAAAGTTTTATTAAATGAAACATTGCTTATTTTTTCCCCATCCACATATATAACAATATTTGGGTTTATTTTTGAATCCACGTTTGATTGAGTACCATTTGAAATAGAAGTTGAAGTTGAAGTTGAATTTGAAGTTGAAATATTCAAACTACGTAATATTGAAGGAGTTATATCATTTATAACCTCTATATTACCTTTTCCTTCGACAATAGTCATATGAAATTTTTTGGTCTGTGTATCGTAGATAAATTCGTCATCAGTGCATTTGGCGTCATTATCTTTATTAACCATCATATACTTTACAGTAGTATCTATTTCGTAAGTTCTTTTAGGAGTATTCCCCGCTGTACAGATCTTAAAATATGCAAATCTTGAAGAACCAGGCATTATTTGATATATGTTTCTAACATCCGGAGATATATTGATATATTTATCGTAATCTACCGTACTATCGGAACCCATTGCAGATATAACTGTAGAATATAGGGTTTCCGAACAATTCACTACTTTAAGGGAAACGTTTATATCATTAGCTACAGGAAATGAATTTGGCAAGTATACTTTAATAGATATTTCCTCAGAACTTCCTCGTTCGATTTGTAAGTCATCCGGCGCAGTAACATCCATACTATAGGCAGGTACTGCATTTATTGTAATTGCAAATAACAGAAATAACAGAAATAATGCCTTACATTTATCTTTTTTTACCATAATATCACAATAGCAAATTTTTGAGAATATAAGTAACGTAATTACATTGTAACTATCTATATTATAACCCTCAGATAGCTAACATATAATTACCTATTGTATATTATGTAATTTTTAATTTTTATACTATACCTTTTTTTTAGTAAAATACGTCTTAATTGTAAATTCTTAAGAATAATTAAATTATAATTGATAATATTGGTTTAAAAATACAAAAAAAATTAATGTGAAAGTTAATGTTATATTAAAATAAATTTGAGGCATTAGATAATTTAGTATTTTAATTTATAAATGTAAATACAAATATAAGTATAAATATGTCATTAATAATTACATATTGATAGATACATTATTATTTTGTAAGATTATTTCGTTTTATTTGTTATTTTCCTATCTAGCATATATATCTGCGTAATTCCCCAATTACAAGACCATCAATACTACAATAGTACTAACTTTATCTTATAAATCTTAATCTATATCCGCGACCGATTATTCTCATATAAATCCCCATTTTTAAGATAATAACCATATTTTAATAATATTATTTGTGACTTTTTTATTACTAGACTGTCAATGGCTTAATAATATTACGATATTATTAAAGTTAAGTTAAATAAAAATTCACATTGTTATATTTAACTTTATTATATATAAATATTTTGAATTCTTCACGATAATAACAACTGATTAGACTATTAACTATTTGACCATTGCAATAAGATAAATATATATAGTTTTTACGATACTATACTGGTGTGGATTATACTCCCCCGTGTAGTCCACCATACAATAAAATATGACACCCCTTAAAATATAATTAAAATTAAAAAAATTGAACTGCAACATACCTTTTTTATTATATTTTGGACATTTTGGTGAAATTATCAAACGCATTAGATTAGATTCCCCCAACCTAATAAAAAACGTAATGATTACGACATTATGTCTAATTATAGGTTTTATACTTATAACGTCCACTAATACAGTAAGCGCTCAGAGTGTTTATACTAATCCCCTCGATTATTATAACGAAAACGCATTGAATAGTGACGAATTATTTACAATTAATAACTACTATAGTAATAAATTATCGTTACAATCGTACAATTATTATATAGCCCCCTATTATAATAAATACAGATTGAACAACACCCCAAATATTATTTCAGCAGACGACAAATATCGTTATCTATACTTACTTTCAAAATGGCAGAATCAAAATCTTGATTACACCTATAATCGTAACACTTTGAAATACGAAGGTCAATATTTTGATATACTTTCCCCTAATCAGCTATTGGACTTAAAAGAAGGTGTTTGCAGAGATTTTGCAACATTTACAGCATCACAATTGCTAAAAAATGGATACCCTGTTTATTTCATATACATGATATACGATGATAAAAATAGTCATCTTTTCGTAGCTACGGAAATAAATGAAGGCGGAAATAGTCAATTATTGGCAGTTGACAAAGGTTCTGACGTAGATTATCTCGCCCCTTATTTGCAGAAAATAAGTAAACCTGGTGAAGATAATATAGTCAAAGTGATGAAACTAACTGAAAATGAAGAGTTTGGAACCTACGAATTTAATTATGAATATAATATTTCAAAATTAAACGTTCAAAAACCTTTAGAAAGTGATTTAATAAAATTAAATAACAGCTTGGCAAAAAAATTGGCAAATAATGGGTATAATATTATAAATTTATCCAATATGACTACTATGGGCAATATAACATCAAATAATGGCAATAACAATATTAATAATAAAAATATAACTAAATTGCAATATTCATATGGGGATATTCTCCACAAATTCCCAGATTATTATATTGACGATATAACCATGTCCCACGTCGTATTAGTGAATAAAAACAAGGGCAATTATTCTCTAAACACCTATTGGGACGATAAGACTAACAAAACAAACATAGATTTGTATGTTATGGCATAAAAAATTAATACACGTATAAAAATAATATAAATTAAATAATTATTTCTTTTATTTTTATTTTTTATTTTTTATTTTTAGGTTTTTACTTATTCTATTTTTTATTTTTTATTTTTTTAATTATTATTTTTATTTCTTTATTTCTTTATTTTTCTGTTAAATAGTACCTTTTGTACTAATTAACCCTTTTCTACTGTCATTTTGTGTAGCCATATCCATTGCTATCCCAAACGCTTTAAATAAGGCTTCCACTTTATGATGTTCATTTTTACCCGTCACTTCAAAGTGAATATTAACTTTTGCGTGATTTGCAAATGATTCAAAGAAGTGAACAACATTTTCAGTGGAGAAATTACCTATTTTTTCAGTGTTTGGTACGTAGTCACCCACAACGTAAGGCCTACCACCTATATCAATACAAAATGTTGCTTTTGCTTCGTCCATTGGTATCATTGCCCAACCAAATCGCTTTATATTGGCTTTTTCTATGTTATTGAACGCTTGACCTAAAACAATCCCCACATCTTCCACAGTGTGGTGATCATCGACTTCCAAATCCCCGTTTGCCCTTAAGTTTAAATCGAATGCGCCATGTTTTGAAAAGGAATTTAAAACGTGGTCAAAAAATGGTATACCTGTTACAATGCTATATACTCCCGTCCCATCGACATTTAATTCTAATCCAATCTTAGTTTCTTTGGTTTCCCGGTTTATTTGGAATTTTCTCATTTTTTTCACACACACTTAATTTTTAGAGTTAGAACTTTATTTAATTTTAGTTTAATTTAAATTTAATTTAAATTTAATTTAATTATCAGTTTTCTATGATTTAATTAACTTTAAACATATCAAAGTTGCATATATTTTTATATGGAATATATATTAAATAATAACAATTTACTAACAATTTATTATCATATGCTATTTTATCATACAATATTATATGATAAATTATGTTAATATAGTTATTTAATCATTTGCGACTTAATAATAATCGATAATAGCGAATAACGAAAAATAAGTGATATGCGCAAATATGGTGTAAAAATGATAACCAAAAAATTATTAAACACAGAACAATCAGAAATTAGGAAAATATTTAATATGGCCTCAAAAGACTCCATAAATTTGGGTATCGGCGAACCAGATTTTAATACGCCACAAAACATTATTGATGCCTGTAAAACTGCACTAGACAAAGGAATTACTAGTTATGTGCCAAATATGGGAATCCCGGAATTAACGGAAGCCATATCTGAAAAATTAAAAAAGGATAACAAATTAGATATTCCTCAAAATAAAGTAATGGTAACTTGTGGAGCTTCTGAAGCTATTATGCTTTCTATTATGGCTTTTACCGAAAAAGGAGACGAAGTAATCATACCAAATCCTGGATTCGTAACCTACAAAAATATGGTTCAATTATCCGAAGGTAAGCCAATTAGCATGGATTTAAAGTATGAAAATGACTTCAAAATAGATCTTGACGATTTAAACGAGAAGGTAAATAAAAATACAAAATGTATTGTCCACAATAGTCCTTCAAATCCATTGGGAACAGTTGCTTCAAAAGAAGAAGTTAAAGGACTTGCGCAAATTGCAGAAGATAATGAAGTTATTATTATTTCCGATGAAATTTATGAAAAAATCATCTATGGTAAAAAACACTACTCTCCTGCGAGTTATACGGACAACTGCATTGTTATAAATGGATTTTCAAAAGCATATGCTATGACCGGCTGGAGACTTGGATATATGGCAGTAAATGAAAACCTTGACTCAAAATACAATATCATAGACAATGTTTTAAAAATTCACCAGTTTGGGTTTGCTTGTGCGACCTCTTTTGCGCAATATGGTGCCTTAGAGGCTTTACAAGGTAGCCAACAATGTGTTAAAGATATGGTAAAAGAGTTTGAAAGAAGAAGAAATTTAATATACAATGGATTGAAAGATAAATTTAAAGTTATTAAACCTGAAGGGGCTTTCTATATTTTCCCAGACGTTAGCGAATACGGTACTGGAATGGACGTTGCTCAAAAATTAATTGAAAACGGTGTTTTATGCGTCCCAGGTCGTGCTTTTGGTTCCAATGGTGATAATAACGTTAGATTTTCATATGCTACAAGTTATGAGGATATTGAAAAAGCTCTCGAAATAATCGATAACACAATTAATTATTAATTAAAATTAAACTAAATTAAACTAAATTAAATTAGATTTTATAATTATATTTTAGATTTATAGATAAAGGTGAAATTATGCCTAAATTAATGCTTGCATTAGATGTATTAGACGAGTTCGAAGCTATAAAAATATCTGAAGAGACTTCAGAATACGTAGATTGTATTAAAATAGGGTATCCCTTAGTACTTGCCACAGATTTAGGTATAGTAAAAAGAATTAAGGATAAAACCGGTAAAGAAGTTATTTGTGATTTTAAAGTAGCTGATATACCTGCAACTAATGAAAAAATAGCAAAATTAACTTTAAATTATGCAGACGGGATTATTTGCCAAGGTTTTGTTGGTCCAGATAGTGTTAAAGCCATTATGGATGTAGCAGAAGAATACAACAAAAACAACCCTAAAAATCCTAAAAAAGTTATTATGGTCACTGAAATGTCCCACGGTGGCGCTACATCATTTATGCAACCTATTGCAAATGAAATTGCAAAAATGGCAGGCGACTTAAAAGTAAATGGTATTGTTGCCCCGTCAACTAGACCTGCGAGGCTTAAAGAATTAAAAGAGATTGCAAATAATGCCTTTGTAATTTCTCCAGGTGTTGGTGCACAAGGTGGAGATTTAGAAGAAGTTTTAAAAGTTTTGGATGAAAATGATTATGTAATTGTAGGTAGAGCAATTTATTTAAATGAAAATCCAAAAGAAAGTGCTAAAAAATATAAAGAATTGCTTTAATTTTTTATTTTATTTACTTTTTATTTACTTTTTATTTACTTTTTATTTATTATTTTTTATATATTATTCTTATTTTTAAATTAGTCTAATTCCTCGAATTTAAATCCTCTGCCGTCTCTGTAGAATTTTAAACCCTTATTGATTTTATAATTTAGCTTATTATTTGATATATTACCAATTAAAAGGTCACATAATGGCGGTTCAGTATTTATACCATGTATTGAAGTTGTTATACGTGGATTTACCTCAATTACAGTTATTTCTTCAGTTTCTTCGTTAATCATGAAATCTACTCCGACGTATCCATTTAATCCTTTGATACATCGTAGAGTTTCAGCACATAGCTCTTTTGCCGTTTCCTTTAATTTATGATTAATATTTATTTCCCCGCCACAGTAACAGTCTGTTATATACTGTTTATTCATGCAAATAGGATATAATTCGTATTCATCATAATTATCGTTTGAATTTGAATTATTCGATACTATAAATACATAAGAGTAAGGAATGCCCTCAAAATACTCTTGAACGATTAAATTATCGCCAACAACCTCATGTATTCCATCACAGCCCAGATTTTCTTTTACAATGTATTTTTTAAGCGGTAATGTATGAGGCGTAGGTACATTATCCCTTATTGCCAAATAAGTAAGATATTTATCCCCTGCAATCATTACACCTTCGCTACTGCATCCAATATTTAATACCATCTCATTTTCTTCAATTATTTTTGTAAGTTGTTCTAATTCGCAGTCATTTTCAGGGCCAATTACAAAACCTGCTGTTTCAATTTTGTGATTTTTGTGATTTTTACTGTTTTCGTTATGTTTTCTTAAAATTTCGGCTAATTTTTCTTTGTAATCTGAAGTTAGGGATTTATTTTCATCTTTTGACCAGTTATTATGGGTTATAACAATATTTAACCGATTTTGTGACGAGTTATTAATTACATTGTAGTCCTTAGCATGTTTTTTATAGATGTTTTCATCTAAAAAGCAAGTGACATTATATTTTGAATCTGAATTTAAAAATTGTTTTAAAAGTGTATCGAACATCAGTTTACCTTCATTTAAAAGATTTTCGTCAGGTACACCTGTAGCTACGGTATATTCTAAAAATATAACGTTTTTTATTTGATTATTATTTTTATTATTATTTTTATTATTTTCCAAAATTTCCCTCATATACTTGCTAGATGTCTAATTTGTAAAATTTAAAGTAGTATAAAAAGAATTTACTATATATAGATTTGTAAAAAATAAAATAGTATTGTTATTTAAAAACTAAAAACTAAAAGCTAAAAAAATAAATAATATATAAAAAATAAATAATGGATAAAAAATAAAAAAAAGTAATATCATTAATATTATGATTATTGATATTATAATTAGTACAATATTTTTTCTTTTATTGATTCGTCAATTGCTTCGTAAGTTTTTTCACATATAAAGTCGATTTCGTCTTTTGTTAAAGATAATGGCAATACATAAATTAATTTATTCGCAATCGGTCTGATATAAATACCTTTTTCAAGTAATTTATCGGTTATTTTATAACCTACTTTATCGCCGTAATCGTATATTTCCTTAGTTTCCTTGTCTTTTACAATCTCAATTGCTACCATTAAACCAGATTTTCTAACATCTCCAACTTTTGAAAGCTCTTTCAATTTATCGAGCTTTTCATGCAAGTAATTTATAGTTTCTCCGATTTTTTCAAAAGGTTTATCATTTTCGAGTATATCCAATGTAGCGTGAGATGCTGCACATATTATTTGGTTTCCTGCATAGGTATGACCATGGAATAATTGTTTACATTCTCCGTAAGTCCCTAAAAATTCGTTGTATATTTCATCGGTTGCAATTGTTAATGCTAATGGCAAATAACCGCCAGTTATTGCTTTTCCCATACATATGATATCTGGCTTTTCGATACTTGTTAATTCTTCTCGTTCGGAGAAAAATGCACTACCTAAACGCCCGAATGTTGCTATTTCATCGAGAATTAGTATTATATCGTGTTCTTTACAGGTTTTTGCGACTTCTTCGATATAGTTTTTTGGATAAGGTATCATACCAGCTGAGCCCATAACACCTGCTTCAAGAATTACGCAAAATAATTCGTCTTTTTTCTCGGATATGAGCTTTTTAATGTTTTCAAGACACTGCATATTACAGCCTTGCTCGTTTCGATCATCAGTATCTTTAAATTGAGGGTTGTGCCTGCATCTGTAACAGTAAGGAGCTTCTGCAAAGTAACCATCAAATAATAACGGTCTAAAACAGCCGTGGAATAATTCACTACCGCCTACACTCATTGCACCGACAGTATCACCGTGATATCCTTCCTTAACGGATACAAACTTAGTTCTCTTAAATTCGTTATTATTATTATCGTTATCTTTATTTGTATTGTTATTATCATTGCATTTACTATTTTTAATCTTTTTATCCTTTAAAAGACAATATTCAAAAGCCATTTTTACAGCTATTTCCACAGCCTCTGCACCATCTTCCGAAAAGAATACTTTGTTAAGGTGTTTTGGTGCAAAATCTGCAAATCTTTTTGCAAGTATTGCTGAAGTGGTGTTTCCGCAACCCAATTGTGTTGAATGAGCTATTTTAAACGCTTGTTCCGATATTGCTTTGGCTATCCTATCTTCGGAGTGTCCAAAGAAGTTGCACCATACTGATGAAACGCCATCAAAATATTTTTTGCCATTTACATCTATTAGGTAATTTCCTTCGCCTTTTTCAATTAATATGGGTTTTCCTTCTTCGTATTCCTGCATTTGCGTGAATGGGTGCCATACTAAGGTTTTATCCCATTTTTCGACATCTTTTTTGTTATATCTTATTTCTTCATTTGTTGCATAATTTTTTAATATTATTTCTTCGTTATTTAAATCATTGTTTAATTCATTTTCTGAGTTCATTTTACCACTTATTGGTTGGTATATCTATTCTAAGATTATATATTTTTTCATATAGATATATTAAATTCTCATATATAAATTGAATGACAAAGAAAATTCATAAAATAGGAATTAATTGAATATTTAAAGTATTTAAAGTATTTAAAAATAGGAATTATATTTTTATTAGTTTATTTATTAGTTTATTTATTAATTTATTTATTAAATTAATCTAAATAAACACCTCTTTCAGTATCTTCATAAATTCCAAGGTATTTAACATATTTATCCATTTCTACTTCAGATATCTTTACTTTTTCGTGACATTTTTTTAATATGTAGGGGTAATTTGTATCTGTTATTTTATAAAGAGCGTCAAAAACCTCTTCATCCAATTTTTTAAACGATGTTATACCCATAGCTCCTTTTTTGAACTTTAAAAATTGATAATTTAATGTATCGATGTGTATATCAAATTTTCTAAGTTCATCAATAGTACTTTTAGATTTTAAATCTTCCTCCGCTAAATTTAAAGGAATTGAATATCCTGGTTCACATCTTGAAAATATCGCCATATCAGACCTTAGGCTATCTTTAAAGTAGATATTCATTTTAGAAGTTTTAGAAACTCCTATTATCCTATCCTTATGCTTTAAAAGTTCTGAAAGTATTATATTATACTCTAATTGTTCAAAAAGTACTTTTAATTCATTATCTCCAAGTTCTTCGGTTTGTTCATTATCTTTTATATTTGCGTCATTGTAGAAATTTGAATAAGCATTTATTTCTTGACAATTTAATTCATTTAATAGATACTTTCTAAATTCTTCTTCATATTTTTCATTGAAGTAATTAATATAATGCTCATACTGGTTTAGGGTTAATAAACGGTTCATTTTAGCGTGTATTAACCAAGAATAAACCGAACCATCGTATATATAGTAATCAAATGGTTCCGAACAATTATTTGTTAAGATACACAGTGCAAGTTTAAGTTCCATGGTTGCCATGTAGTGTTCTAATCTACTTCGTTTACTGTATTGGTAAGGTAGAATTACGCCTGAATCCCACGCATTTAATAAATGATTTACCTTTTCTCCTACTTTATGACCGTAAGCTTCAGCACCCACCACATAAAGGCTAAAATCTAGAAAACTTCGCTGGTTAAAACTCCCATCTATTGCAAAGAAATTATAATCTTTTGATAATGAATTTGAATTGTTATTATTATTATTATTATTATTATTATTATTGTTATTTTCTTTGAAATCTTTTTTGACCCAGTAATTTTTGCAATCTATCTTTTCGTGCTTAAATTCTTCGATTGAATTTTTTATATCTTCTTTGTTCCGCTTAAGTTTTGAATAGTCCATGTTACCGCCCACATTACATTAAATAATTTTAATACTTTGTACATTATACTGCGTATGTAAAAATATCTTAGTTATTATAGTTATATCTTTTTAATTAATTAAATTTAAATACTGCTAAAATATAATGAATATGGTAAAAATAACAAAAATAAATTATAAAATAAATTATAAAATAAATTCAAATACAAAATAGCATAAATAAAGTAGATATTAATTATTATTTCACATCATAATCAAAATTAATCAAAATTAATCAAAATTAACTTGAATTTTAGTGAATATTAATGGTGAAATTATGAAATTTGAATTAAACGGGATAATTACATTCAGCAAGGATGTATCAGAAGAAACACAAGCAGACATTATCGAAGTATTGAACGATAGAAGCATATTTTTGAAAGGAGTGCCTGAAGGTAAAGAAGACGAAGCTTCTACAATCATGGGTTACAAATTTGAAGGCAAAGAACTCAAATTACACATGATTTCTGGAACTTACACCAGAGCACACGAAGGTATTGTCAGATTGAAAAAACCGATAATGGAAAAAGTTGGTAGAAAACACCAAATCGGAATCAGAGACATTTTAATTGAAAAATACGTTATCACAGTACCTGCTAACGAAGAATGTATTGAAACTTTAAAGGATAAAAAGTTAAAAGTACCGGAATGTGACGTTGATTACGATAAACACGGCGTAAAAATCATATTCACAGATATGGGAGATAGCGAATTAAAAAGAAATATAATCGATAGAGCTATCAAATTTGTAAGAAACGAATTGGAAAAATTAGAGAAAAAAGGTTCTGACGACTTAACCTTTGAAGTTTGTAAAATTGCACCTTGTACAATCGTTTCAGAATACAAAACTACAAGAACAAGTGTATTTGAGCAAGAACCAACAGAACTTGCAGAAGCTAAAGGATGGGTTAGAAGATTTGTTGGTAGAGGACAATGGTTCTATACAGCACCTATAGCAAAATTATTCAGAGCATTTGAAAGCTTAATCGTTGAAGAATGTATTGAAAAAGTTGGCTTTGACGAATGTTTATTCCCTAAATTAATTCCTTTAGACGTTATGTACAAAATGAGATACTTAGAAGGTTTACCTGAAGGTATGTACTACGTATGTCCTCCAAAAAGAGACCCTGAAATGTTTGAGGAATTTGTTAATGAAATGATGATTAAAAAAGAAATTCCTGTGGAAACTTTAAAAGGATTATTAAGAGACCCAGGATATGTTCTTGCACCTGCTCAATGTGAGCCATTCTACAGCTTCTTTGACCACGAATTAGTAGACATTGAAAAACCGTTCAAATTCTTTGATAAAAGCGGTTGGACCTACAGATGGGAAGGCGGAGGAGCTAAAGGTCTCGATAGAGTAAACGAATTCTTAAGAGGCGAATGTGTATGGATGGGTAGTCCAGAGTTTGTTGAAAAAACTAGAGACGATACATTACTATACGCTGAAAAATTAGCTGAAAAATTAGATTTAGAATACTGGACTGAAGTGGGAGACGACCCATTCTACTTAGAAGGTAGAAAGTCAGAAGATAGAGGAATAGAATTCCCTGACGTTCCTAAATACGAAATGAGACTTTGGATGCCACATATCAAAGACGAAAGAAAAGGTGTAGCTGTAACTTCTGCAAACATACACGGTACACACTTTATTGAAGGATTTGGTATTAAAGACTACAAAGGTAGAAAAGTATGGACTGGTTGTACAGGTTACGGATTAACCAGATGGGTAATGGGTTTCTTGTCCCAGTACGGTCTTGAATTCGAAGACTGGCCTGAATTAATCCAGAAAAAAATCGGTAAAATGCCAGAAGCTCCAAGTACTACCACTTGGCCAGTGAAAAATTAAAAAATAAACAATTAAATAAATTAAAATATTCTTTTTTTCATATTTTTAAAATTATTGGATTATTTTAAAAGACTATTACTAAAATTTAAAAAAAACTAAAAAAAAACTAAAAATATATTATGACTATTTTAAAATTATCTTAAAAATAAAATAAAATAAAATAAAAAAGAGAAATATTATTTTATTAAACTACCTTATAACCAGAACTAGTCCACTCTACAACAATAGGTTCTTCAGGAAGTTCTGTAAGAGTTTCAAAGGAAACTTTTGAAAAAAGTTTCATCAAAAGGTTAGTTAACTACCTTATAACCAGAACTAGTCCACTCTACAACAATAGGTTCTTCAGGAAGTTCTGTAAGAGTTTCAAAGGAAACTTTTGAAAAAAGTTTCATCAAAAGGTTAGTTAACTACCTTATAACCAGAACTAGTCCACTCTACAACAATAGGTTCTTCAGGAAGTTCTGTAAGAGTTTCAAAGTATTTTAAAGCAGCTTCAGTTCCTAATCTATCGGAACCAGCTATATAAATTAACTTATAGTTTTGAACTACAGTTGAAGAGCCTGAAGGAATACTTATAACTTGAATAATTCCCCTATTTTCCCCCGGATTATCATTAGTTACTGAAATGCTAAATCTATCATTGTATTGGTTAGCTATTCTATTAGATATCGGCCCTCCGATAATGATAGTATCCCTATCGATTCTATAATCGTCTGAATGTATATTTTCCTTTAGATTTTCAGCTAACTGCTTATCGAAGCTACTTCCGTAAACTATTGCTGAATCTGAAACTGTCCTTCTTAAAGACTTAGAATCGATATTAGTGGAAGCATCTATTTTTCCATGTCTATTATTGTTATTATTGTTTGAAGGTACGTAAGTATCTATTGTAATATTTACAGATGTTGAATTACTATTGTTTGCATTATCTGTTGATTTAACGTTTAACAAGTATGTTCCATCGTTTAATGGTTTTTCCGCTACGTAGTAATCTCCTGTTTTAGTTAATATAATATTTTCATTGTTTATATTTGCTATTACTTCTTTTATTCCTGATGTATCATCTGAAGAGCTAACGTTTATTAATATTTTACTTGTTTTTAAAGTTCCGTTTGGTGAGTTTATTGTAACGTTTGGAGCTGTTGTATCTATAACAAAGTATAGTTTTTTAACACTCTTATGTCCTAAATTATCAAACGCATAGAATGCTAATGAGTGATTTCCATCGGATATGCCACCATAACTCATGTAGTAGAAATTAGAATACTCCATAAGGGTATTATTCCAATTATTGAGTTCAGTCATTATTTTATCAACACCGCTTGCATCTACTGCAGTTACATTTACTATAAATCTACTCACATTTAATACGGATTTATTAGCGGGTGAATGTACAGCCATTATTGGACCTGTTGTATCAATTAATCGAGGTAAATAATCAATATTATCCGTAGCTATGGGATATGGGTCATCACAAAAACCGTCGCCATTGTTATCAGGATGCGTTTCAGAGAAACCGGTACCGTTTGGAGTAAACCAGTAGTTTCCCCCGCCTTTTTCATTTGTTGTATTCCAATAATCATTATTATAATTACGAATAACCACATTTTTACTGTTATTAAATACATTATGATATATTGAGTTATTATGAGAGTCATCTAGATAAATACCCTCGTCAGTGTTTAAACATATACTATTGTTCATAATAGTGTTGTCATTTGAATAAACCAAATAAATACCGCGCTCGTTATTTGAATTTACGGTATTATTTACAAGTGTGTTACGATATGAATTCTTTAAATGAATGCCTTTACGAGTGTTTGAATTTACGGTATTATTTACAAGTGTGTTTTCATGTGCATATTCTAAATATATGCCCCTATAAATGTTTGAATTTAAATTGTTATTTATAAATGTGTTGTTATCGGAAGCGAATACATAAATGCCGTAGTAGTCGTTCGAACTTATGTTATTATTTACAAAAGTATTATTATTCGAACTAGTTAAACAAATGCCAAAATTGTTTGAACTTATGTTATTATTCATAATAGTTAAATTTTCCACATTATTTACGGATATAGCAGATTTAGAATTAAAAATATTAAAATTTTTTATCGTAATATTCTTAATTTTTTTTACAGGATTAACATCTATACACCTATATTCCATATTACCTTTTATAGCAAATCCCTTTCCATCAATTATAACGTCATCAGATTGAATGGATATGGCTAATCCATCAGGAGCTGATATATTATTGTCCAAATAGTATTTACCCGGGGTAGTAATTGTAGTCTGCCCCGTTATGGGACTATCCGCATAAACGGTATTGAAGCTTAATGTTATACAAAATAACAAAAAACATAAAATTATTATTTTATTGTTTATTTTCATAGTCTCCTCTTTTTATGGTTATATACCCCATAGTTCACTATATTCTCAAATAAATACTTTACTTTTTAGTTGAGGACTTTAACGAAAATAAGAACCCTAATAGATAGTTAATTCCTTTTAAACGCCTCTATTTTATCTTAATAAATGTAACCGATAAATCTGAAAATATTATAAAAATTAAAAAATAAAAATAAAAATAAAATATTATTTTTTTAGGTTTTAAATTTTAAATCGTTGAGTTATTTTAAACAGTTTTAAAAAAATTAAAAAATATATTGGACATACTTTAAAAATTAAAAAATATATTAAAAAATAAAAAAGAGAAATATATTTTTGTTTTAATCAAAACTTAAGTAAGTTATTCCACTAGTACTGGTTTGCCATCGACCCGAAACTTTTAAAAAAAGTTTCATCAAAAGGTTATTCCACTAGTACTGGTTTGCCATCGACCC